>JAGRHA010000200.1 GCA_020445205.1 Gammaproteobacteria bacterium | reverse complement strand
CGCCATGGTTGTCCATCGTGCGAGCGGACCAACCGCGAGAGCTTCACCGATCCGCGCGTGATCGAACGTTTCAATGCCCATTACGTGCTGGCCTACGTCGACTCGGAGAGCGGCAAACGCCTGCGCATGGCCAATGGCGAGCGGGTCACGGAGATGGATATCGGTGTGCGGCTCAAAGTGTTCGGCACCCCGTTCTTTTATTTCATGGAACCCAACGGCGCCGCCATCATCCGTTCCCCGGGTTACAAGACGGCCGAGGAGTTTCTGCTGCTCGACGAGTTCGTCAATGGTGATCACTATCGCGCGCAGTCCTTCGATGCATTCAAGGCGGCGCGTTCCTGATGCGCGCCATGCTGGCCTGCCTGTTCGCACTGCCGGTGATCGCGACGGCAGCGCCCTGGACCTTCTCCGAACCCGTGACCGTCGCTGGCGACGGTGATCATTTTCATCACCTCGACGGTGCCGGGCGCCGGCACGTGGCGGCCGCCGATGGCGCTGTCGCGCTCGTGTGGGAGGACGATCGCAGCGGTGCACCGCAGGTGTACCTGGCGACCAAGCCCGTCGATGCCGCGGACTTCGGTCGAATCGAACGACTCAGCGACGGTGCCGAGGCCTACGAACCCGCCGTGGTCGGGCTCGGTGGCGGCCGCTGGCTGGCCGCGTGGGAACAGGACGGTGGCGTGGTGGCGCGACTCGTCACGCCGGACGGTCTCGGCGAGGTCGTGGCGCTGGCGCGCACGGGCGCGCGGCAGGTGACACTGGCCGCGGGCAGTGACCGGATCGCTGCCGTGTGGGCACGCGATTCCGCGGGTGGGCAGTTGCTCGAAACGGCAGACATCACCGTCGCGCACGATGCGCTTGCGGTCGCCGCGCCTGTCGTGCCGGCGCCTACGGCCGGCGAACATCCGTACCAGGGTTTTCCGTCCGCTGCGTGGGCCGCCGACGGTGCGCTGCTGATCGCCTGGGAGGACCGGCGCGCTGGGCACACGCGGATATTCGCGACACGGCGTGACGCGTCGGGCGCGTTTGCAAGCGAAACGCAACTCAACGAGCACAATGCGCCGAAAGTGGATGGCCACGAGGTTGTGGGTCTCGGCAGTGGCGTCATGCGCGTCATGCTTGCGGCCGATGCGAAGGGTGGAGTACGCGCGATCTGGCTCGACAAGCGCAATGCGGCCTCCGGCTACGCGGTGTGGGGCGCCGCCAGCGACGACAACGGCGTGCATTATGGGGCGAATCAGATCGTCCAGGACGAGCACGGTGGCGCCGTGCAGCAGTGGCACGCGGCCCTCGCCAGCGGCAGGCCGGGTTTCGTTGCCGCCTGGGACGATACACGCGAGGTATGGAGCGACGAGCGCGAGACGGGTGACGTGTTGCTGTCATGGCATGCGGGCGACCACTGGAGCGAGGACCTGTTGGTGCCGGGTGCATCGGGCAGCGGTTATCAGGGCAGCCCGGCACTGGCACTCGACGCACAGGGTGGCCTGCACCTGACCTGGATCGAACGCGATGACCTCACCTCGCCATCGCGCCTGCGCTACCTGCAGGGTCGCTGGCAACCCGATGCGCAATGAGCGGCGCGCCGGCCGTGGCGCGGCGCTTACGTGATCCGCTGACGGAGGTGCATGGCCGTTCGCAGGGGGCGGCGTACGGTGCACGGTACGGTCATCACGTTGGCAGTGGGACATGCGACGATTCACGCTCCCAAGCGTGCGCCATCGTCGGCACAGCGCAGCTCACGTGATTTGTGGGAAGACGCATCGCGGTCCGCATGGCAACGCGCGTGGTGCACGCTAGGCTCAGTCGTGCCGACACGGGTGTTTGCGACGATCTGCGCTGTTAATCGCATAAGGCCGCGTACGCGCGCTACCGCCGGTGAGCGAATCACCACGCGTCAACAGGCAGCGGTATTGCCAAACGCACATTGCACGACGTGCACCTCACATCGTAGGTTATCTCCACGGCGGCTCACGCACGCGAAGTACCGTCCCCGTGAAGCACGGTGTGGAAAGCGATAAGGACGTCGTCGCGTGTGCAACGGGGGCGCGGCAAACGTGGTTGTCCTGGCGTCGGCAACAGCATCTAATGGTGCTTGACTCGACGACGACATACGGTGTCTACGCCCGCTGGTTGGTGACCGGTGGCGACCAGAGAACCGCGCGGTTGCATGTCATGGCGCATGCGGTGGCGGGCACTATCTGGTGGTCTGCGCTTCGCCTGCAGCGGCACTGCACCGTGGCGCGTGACATGCTGTGCGTTGACGCGGTTTGCCGACGTGACACCAACGCGACACATGCGTCGTCCATGCTCGACCCACAACCAGACGATGATCGTTATGCACGCCGACAATCCACGCTATCTCGACCAACTGACACGCAACACGCTGGCGCTGGTGTTGGCCGGCGGTCGCGGCTCACGTCTGTATGAGCTCACCGAGCGACGTGCCAAGCCGGCACTGTATTTCGGCGGCAAGTTCCGCCTCATCGATTTTCCGCTGTCCAACTGCATCAACTCGGGCATTCGCCGCATCGGTGTGCTGACGCAGTACAAGTCCCATTCGCTGATCCGTCATCTGACCGAGGGCTGGAGTTTCTTCCAACGCGATCTCGGCGAGTTCATCGAGGTGCTGCCGGCGTCGCAGCGCACCACGGGCGACTGGTACAAGGGCACGGCCGACGCGATCTACCAGAACCTCGATATCGTACGCACGCTGTTGCCCAAGTACGTCCTGGTGCTGTCGGGTGACCACGTCTACAAGATGGACTACGGCGCGCTGCTCGCCTACCACGAACAGCAGCAGGCGGAGCTCACGGTCGCCTGCGTCGGCGTGTCGCTCGATGACGCCAGGGGCTTCGGTGTCATGGGTGTCGACGACGATTTCCGCGTGCGTCGTTTCGACGAGAAGCCGGCCCATCCGCAGCCCATGCCGGGCACGCCGGACATCGCACTGGCCTCGATGGGCAACTACGTGTTCAACACCGACTTCCTGTTTCGCAAGCTCGAAGAGGATGCGCGCGACGCCACGTCGAGCCACGATTTCGGCCACGACATCATCCCGTCGCTCATCGACCAACATCGCGTGTTCGCCTATCCATTCCTCGACGAGGCTACGGGACGGCAGCCCTACTGGCGCGACGTCGGTACACTCGACTCGTTCTACGAAGCCAACATGGAACTGGTGAGCGTCGAACCCGAACTGAACCTGTACGACCGCGATTGGCCGATCCGCACCTATCACCAGCAACTGCCGTCGGCCAAGTTCGTGTTCCGCGATCCCGATCGCGAGGGCAAGGCGCTGGATTCGGTGATCTCGGCGGGCTGCGTGATTTCGGGCTCGACGGTCGTCGATTCGCTGCTGTTCTCGAATGTCCGCATCCATTCCTACGGCACGGTCAGTGCCTCTGTGCTGCTGCCCGAGGTCGAGGTCGGACGACACTGCCGCATCCATCGCGCGATCATCGACCGTGGCTGCCGCATCCCGCCCGGTACCGTGATCGGCGAGGACCAGGCCGCGGATGCCGCACGTTTTCGCGTGACCGACAGCGGCGTCGTGCTGGTCACTGCGGCCATGCTCGGCCAGGAAGCGACCGTCAGCCAGGGCTGAGGGTTATCGTCGCCGCAAGGGGGCAGGTGTCGCAGGGTTGCCGTGGCGTATCGTCACTGCTCGTCGTCGCGGACAGCGTGCAGTCACGCCACTTGGGCGTGATGTATCGCAGCCAGCCACGGTGATGACACACTACCGTGCCCGTGCGGGCAGTACAGGCTGCGCGATGCTGCCTTGACCGGGTGGATTCGTGGACCGACCGCCCATCGGACGATAGCCGCTCGCTCGTCGACTGCAACGCGCTGATGCCCGCAATCGCCCATTCGCCGCCCCGGCGCCAAGCGTCCTGTCATCGGCTGCCGGCAACCAGTGCGCACTTCCTGCACCCCACCTCAGCACGTGCCCCACTAAGTGCGGGTCAACGGAAACACCAACGGTACCAACAACACGGTGACGGCCAGCGCCAGCATCTGCAACGGCACGCCGACCTTGACGAAATCGCTGAAGCGGTACTGGCCGGGCGCGAGCACCAGGATGTTCACGGGTGAAGCGACCGGCGTCGCGAACGCGGTCGAGGCCGCGATCGCCACGGTCATCATGAACGCCTGCGGTGAATAGCCGAGACCCAGTGCCAGGTTGAGGGCGATCGGCGCAATCAACACCGTTGTCGCGGTGTTGGAGATGAACTGGCTCAGCAGCGACGTCAGCAGGAACAGGCCGACCAGGATCACGTAGACGCCGTGGCCGGCGAACAGCGCACTGAGACCGTTGACGATCTGGTCGGCACCGCCGGTTTTCGCCAGCGCATCGGCGAGCGGCAACATGCCGGCGATTAGCACCAGGCTCTGCCAGTTCATCGAGCGGTAGGCCTCGTTCATCTCCACGCAGCGCGTCACCACCATGAAGAACGCCGCGAGCATTACCGCCACGAGATTCGACGTGACCTGCGTGGCCATGGCGAACAACATCAGCAGCGTGATCAGCACCGCCCACGGTGCCTGGTTGGCGTGCCAGGTGCGATCGGCGAGCTCGGCGGGCATCTGCAGCAGCACCATGTCGGTACGCGGACCGGTCAGTCGTTCCAGATCGCTCCAGCTGCCGGCGACCAGCAGCAGGTCACCGGACTGCAATTGGGTGTCCTGGAAGTCGATCTCCAGCGGCTTGTCGGCGCGCCGCATGGCCAGCACATTGATGCGCTGTCGTGCACGCAGATTGGCCTGCGCGAGGGTCTTGCCGACGAGCGGCGAGCCGGGCACCACGAGGGTTTCCGCGGCGCCGAAACTCTCGCGGTAGCGACGCTGCAGGCCGTGCGGAAAACCCTGGTCACTGAGCCGCAGGTCCGTGGTCTGCGTCGCAATGGTCTCGGGCCGGCCGACCACGATGAGCACGTCGTCGGCCTGCAGGCGCGTATTGACCAGCACCGGGTTGAGGCTGCTGAGCCAGCGCCCGCGCTGCAGTGCGATTACGGTGAGGCCGTGCTCGCGGCGCATGGCCGCCTCGCCGACCGTCTTGCCCACCAGTGCCGACTCGGCCTGGATACGCAGACTGCGCAGTTGATCGCCGATGCCGTAGTGCTCGGCGAACTCGTGCAGGCGGCGGTGGCGGTCGTCCGACGGCGCCGACGTGCGTTGCGGCAGCAGGTGCATGCCGAGCGTGAGCAGGAAGCCGATCGCCAGCAGCAGGATGCAGCCGCCGATCAGGGTGAAGTCGAAGAAGGCAAAGCCGTCCCTGCCGGCATCGATGAGCGCGCGGTTGACGACGAGGTTGGGCGGCGTGCCGATCAGGGTGAGCATGCCGCCGATCAGCGCCGCGATGGCCAGCGGCATGAGCAGACGCGCCGGTGCCAGTCCGGCCTCGCGTGCCAGGGTCAACACCACGGGCACGAACAGTGCGACCACGCCCGTGGAACTCATGACCGCCGACAACACGGCCACCACGGGCACCAGCAACAGGATCAGGCGGCGCTCGCTGCGTCCGCCCAGTGCCGCGATCTTGACGCCGACGGCCGACGCCACCCCGGTACGTGCCAGACCTTCGCTGACGATGAACAGGCCGGCGATGAGCATCACCAGCGGGTTGCCGAAACCGGAGACCGCCTCGGCGGGGGTGAGGATGCCGGAGACCGCGAGCGCGATGATGACCAATGCTGCGGTCAGGTCGAGTCGGACACGTCCACTGAAAAACAGCAACACGGCCAACGCCACCAGGCCATACACGAACCAGATCTGCCAGGACATCACGACCTCACCAGGCAATTGCCATCGAGTATAACCGCGCGCCGGCACACAGCGTGTGCGGCGACCGTGGCCTGGCGGTGTGGGTTCTTTCGTCACTGTGTCCGCGGTGTCGGGCGTTGCCGGCGTGCGTCAAGGTGGTGCATGGCGCCGCGCCTGTCCGACCCTGCGTCATGGCATGCCGGGGCGACCATCGCCAAGCAGCGAGCGCGGCGGTGTCACGTGCTGCCAATGCGGTCCGCGCGTGAGATATCGCGCGGTGACGGCGCTGGGGGACGGCAGAGGTACGCGGTGTGGGATGCATCGCCGACGTGCGGTGCTGCCTGGCAGCAGTCGCACAAAAACGTCGGGCCACGGTGCCCCACTGGGTAGACATCGCGAAACCGGGTCGCGCGAGCGCCGCGGGATCGATGTCGGACGCCGCGGCGTGTGTTGATTTGCGTCGTTCGGTGACGGATGGGCGAGAGGGCGATGCTTCGCCGTTTGCTGCGCGATGCAGCGGCCGGCGTCATGCCACAGGTCAAACCGCGATGGCATACGCACCGTGTGCTTGCCGCAAGCGTGCCGTCGCAGGGCAGCGCCTCAGTTCACGGTCGCAGCAGCGTCGCGACCTACGCGATCGGACAGGTCAAGCAAACGCCGCCTAGCCGCTGAATTTCACCAGCCGCGTGACTTCGATATCCGAGATGAACACCACGCCCGAGTGCTCGTTGTAGAACGGCGCGAAGCCCTGCAGGATGGGTTTGACCAGTTCTTCGGGGACCGCGGCGATGATCATGATCAGCACGTCGTCCTCGTTGAACATCAGGTGTCCCTCGTGGAAGCCGTGGCTGCCTTTGCCGGAGAGGTTGTTGACGATGGTGTAGCCCTTGACGCCGGCACGGTCGAGCAGGTCGGTGGCGAAACTGCGATGCTCGCCGCCGAGGATGATCTCGAGTTTTTTCAACGGACTGAATTTCAGGTTCTTCATGCGCTGCGAGCCTCGGTATAGATGGGGTCTTGGGCCTGTTCGGCCTCGACGAATTCGCGTTGGGTCCACTCACCGTCGTCGTATTGGCAGATCATCGCCGTCTCCGGATCCACGACCAGCAGGCGGATCCAACCGTTGCGCACCAAGCGCTTGATCGCGACCACGCTCTCGATCGCTTTGCGCGCGTGCGCCAGTGGTGCCTCGATCACCGTGATCAAGCGCATGGGCTGGTGATAGGGATGGCCGTCGTCGAGGACGGTCTGCGCCGGCAGGCCCGTGCGTAGGTCGCTGAGGTTGCCGCTGAGCACGCCGAAGCGGCCGGCAACGTTGTGGTAAACCTTGCTGCCGCTGCCGAACTTCTCGTTGTCGACGGTCGAGAAATAGTGCTCCATGTTGATCCACTGGCCGACCACGAGCGGACCCGTGAGGATGTTCTCGAGCAGGCGGCGTTTGGG
This sequence comes from Gammaproteobacteria bacterium, assembly GCA_020445205.1. GTDB lineage: Bacteria > Pseudomonadota > Gammaproteobacteria > Chromatiales > Chromatiaceae > Thiosocius. The sequence continues at coordinate 25,087 of JAGRHA010000200.1, read as the reverse complement.
ATCGACCCGGTAGTCGTAGGAATGCAGGAACGCGCGGCCGTCGAGCACCTTGGACTGCGTCAGGGTGCGTCGACCGATCACGAAGTAGGCGTTGCGCGACAGCCCCCACTCGGGGCGTACCTGTGACCAGTCCATGGCGTTGCGCTGTGCGGCCCGGAATGCCGCCGCGGGTTTGAGGTCGCGCGTGTCTTCGAGCAGGCTCGGCAGGCGCTCCTGCGCACACAGGCGTGAGGCCGAGTTGAGGCCATCGCGCAGGCGGTCGAGGTAGACCAGGTGCGAGGGCGGCAGCAGTTCGAGGTCGTGCAACGTGATCTCGTCGGTCGTGGTGTTGTGCAACGCGGGCACGAACCACGCATCGTCGGGTATGTCTATGCCACCTTCGCGCAGGCGTCGCCGCACCTCCGGCTTGTTCGCCATCTGTGCCAGCACACGCGCACTGACCAGCCCGTGCGCTCCGCCGCAGGCACCACAGTCGAGCGCCGATTCGTAGGGATTGTTTTCCGAGGTGCTGCCGTGGCCGACCAGCAGGATGAAACGCGAGAAGTCGTTGGTCAGGCCGATCGAGCGCAGGGCCACGGCGACGAAGCGGGTCTGCTCGTCGAGCGAGAAGCCGATGCGTCCGAGACGCTCCATCTGCAATTGTGCGAACGCGGGGTTGATGCGGTAGGCGTTGCGCAGGCGCAGGATGAACTTCTCCAGACGCGCGCCGTCGATCTGCTTCAGCGTGCTGCACGCCGGGCAGTCGCTGCGCTGTCCCAGGGCCGCCTCGCGCAGCTCCTTGATCATGCTGTCGGTGATCACTTCGGGTTCGACCGCGAACTCCTGTTCCACCGCCTTGACGATCACCGCGCGCTGCACCGCGCGCACGATCGAATCGGCCTGCTCGCGATCCAGTTTGTCGAGCACCAGGTGGGTCAGCGGCTTGTGCTCGTGCAGATGTGAACGCCAACGGTTGTACGTGGTGGGCAGCAGCGTCTTGCCGACCATATCGAGGCCGAACAGCAGACCGATCGCCTCGACGGTCACGAACGGTGTCAGCACCGATTCCTTGAGCTCGTGCATGGCCTTTTCCAATGCCGTGACCGCGGCGGTGTCCTGCACGCCGATCGAGCTCATCTCGATCACCAGGTTCTTGGGCGTGAGCAGGACCGGGCAGAGATGGTTTTCGCTGCCCTTGCCGAGTTCCATGAAGCTCACGGGCACGCCGAAGAACCCGGCGATGCCGTAGGTGTGGTAGTCGCCGACCGATTCGAGATGACGACGGATGCGCTCCGAGCGTGTGTCGATACAGAACAACACCTCGGCGAACGGGCGTTTGTCGCGCGGCGGCGGTGCGCTCAGGCGCAGGCCGTCACACAACTGTGCGGTTGCACGGGCTTCCATGGCCTTGAGCCAAACCAGGCCCTCTTCGCGCTCGAAGTCCTGCAACAGTGTGAGCAGCTGCGCGAGTTCACTGGGTGACAGGGCCAGCAGCGCTGCGCGCTCTCCTACCTGATCCGCAAGCGCCAGCAGCGCATCGGCCTGGCGTTGTGCTTCGCGGTGTCCCTTGCGCGCGTGGTATGCGAAATACAGACGCTCGACATCGCTCGCCTTGCCACGCTGCAGCGTCTGTTCGATGTCACGTGCCATGGCCAGCAGCGCGCCCTCGCGCTCGAGCTCGAGCTGCAGGAAACGCGCATACGGCCTGTCGACGATCGCTTCGCGCAGCGCCTGCAAGGTGAACGGTCGCCGGTTCCCGGCCTGCTGCTGCAGCAGGGTCAAGGACAACAGCAGGCGCACCGCGAGGTAGTCGACGAGGTCGCCGGGATAGTGCTGCTGCCAGTAATAGTTCATCGCATTCGAGCGCCAGCGGATGAATCCCGCCCAACCGTGCAAGCGCGTGAGTTCGCGTGTGAAATAGCCGACCCATTCGTTCTCCGGAATCTGCAGTCGCGCGAGTACCAATGCGATCACGCGCTCCGCCTCGACCGGCGCGTCGAGCGCCTGCGTACCCATGAGAGCAGCGAGCGTGCGCCGTACGGCGTTGCCGGACACACCCAGCCAGGCGCTGAAAAAGCCTTGCTCGCGATGCGGCATGTCCCACACCGACTGGCCTTCGTCGAAGAAATCCAGGCAGGCACGGATCACCTGCTCGTCGAGATCGCTGCCGATGGTCGTGCCATACAGATCGTCGAACGCCTCGTACAGCGGGCGCTCGTGCAGCAGGCGTCGCTCCAGTTCGGCAGCGAGCTGTTGCGGCGAGGGCTCGATGATCGATGTGGTGGCGCCCTGCAGCTTGGCATACACGTTGGTGCTGTCGGCGACGCTCAGTGGCTCGACGACGCTGTGCTGGCGGTTCGTGAGTTCCGCCATGAGCCAGCGTGCGACATCGATGGGCAGTGCCGGTTCGCGCGTCGCAATGAAGCGCTGCACCTGCTCCTGCAGTGTCGTGGTGTCGACGCGGCCCTCGGCAAGGTAGCGTTGATACGCGCTGCGCGGCAGGAAACCGCGCGCATGGAACAGCTTCGCGCCTTTCTCGACGGCCTCCTGAAACGGCAGCTGCTCCAGACCGTGCAATGGGTTGTGGTGGATGAAGCTGCGCATCGGCCAGAAGTACGGCACGGGCTCGGCCGCCACGTACACCATGGCGCGTATGCGCAGATTCTGTCCCATGGGAATGCTCATACCAGACTCCCCGTCAGCCAGATGCCGGCGGCCGCGAACATGGCCAGCAGCATGCCGAGGATGCCGGTGTGAGCAAGGCCGATGTCGGCATTGGCGCGGCCGCCGGGGTCACCGACGATCAGCCCCTGCAACATGCGCATGCCCGCCCAGGCCCACAGCATCCAGACCAGTAACACGCCGACTGCCGTCACGGGCATGGCCGGCAGCAATTCTTTGACCATGCCCAGGAGGGCGAAGAACCCCGGGAACAGCGGCGTACCGATCACGGCGAGCACCACGAGCACCAGGAGCCACGACAGACGGGGCAGGTCGGTCGCCAGGCCGCCGAGTGCACCGGCGTACGCCGCGCCGAACAGCTTTTCCAGGTGACCGGTCAGCCAGGCCAGCAGGGCCAGAGGTACGGCGAAGGCCAACAATGCCGCGGGCAGCGTGCCGGCGGTTTGGCCAAGTGCCGCGGGCAGCCACATCAGGGCCCACACCGAGGTCGCGAGATGCGCGAGCCAGAGCGCGAGGTCGCGCAGGGCGAGGGCGCGAAAGCCGTACAGCAGGGCGGTCGCTACACCCCAGTACACCAACCACTGCGGTGGGGAGTCGCCGAGGACCGCCAACAACGCGACACCGGTCAACGGCCAGCCGACCAGCAGCGCGATGCGCAGCCAGGTGTTGTGTACCTGCGCAAACACGCGGTTGAACACCATGCTCAGCGGGAACAGCGGTAGAAACACCGCGACCAGCAGGTAAGCGATCAGTGACATATCAAGACCACCTCAGCAGCACGTTGAGACGCGAAGCCGCGCCAAGCAGGGCATCGGACAGCCGACGATAGGCGGCCGCGACGAAGAACTCGCGCGCGATGAGGGTGTAGAAGCTGCGCCACACCGCGCTTGCCTGCAGGCTGCGCCGACCACCGTTGTTCTGCGCGTAATACGTGACCAGCCAGCCCGCCACGATCACCAGCGTGACCAGGATCACGAGGATGTCGAACCAGAAGATATCGATGCCGGCCGAGGCGTAGATCTGCGAGCGGAACACCTCGTCGGGATACAGGAAGACATCGAAGGCGTGGGCGATGAGGGTGTAGCCGACCACCACGATGGTGAACGAGAACAGGATCAGTCCCATGAGGCGCCAGGTGTTCTCCGTGCGCATGCGGTAGGTCGCGAAGATCAGCTGCGCACCGGTGACCCAGCCGAAGAACAACAGCACGATCGCGCCCTGCTTCTGGAAGAAGTCGCTGGCCACCACCCAGTGCGCGAGCACGAGGATGGTCACGGGCACGACGAGTGTGACCACCGCCATGAGCAACCAGGGGCGACGCTGCCGGGCAGGGCGGCGTTCGACGACGAAGGTGTAGAGGTCGTCCTTGGGGACGCCGTCGTTCTGGCGCGCCTGGCGGATCACGCCGCCCGCGCCGAGGAACAGCGTGCCCTTGAACAGGCCGTGTGCGATCAGGTGATATACCGCGAGCGAGAACGCACCCACGCCGCATTCCATGACCATGAATCCCATCTGGCCCATGGTCGAATAGCCGAGTGCTTTCTTGATGTCGTTCTGCGCCAGCATCAGGACCGAACCGACCACCGCGGTGACCAGGCCGACGACGAAGATCCAATGCAGCACGCCGTCGGTGTGCACGAACAGCGGCGCGAAGCGATTGATGAGGAAGCCGCCGGCGTTGACGATGCCGGCATGCATCAGGGCCGAGACCGGTGTCGGTCCGCTCATGGTGTACGGCAGCCAAGTGTGCAACAGGAACTGTGCGGAACGTGCGAAGGCCGACAGCGCAATCAGTGTCGCCACGGTCTCGGCGAGTGGCAGACCGAACACCGTCTGCGTGTCGGGTGCGGTGCTCAATGCGGAGAAGATCGCTGTCAGCGACCAGGTATCGAAGGCCTGGTAAAGCAGCACCGCGGCGAGCACCAGCGGCAGGTCACCGAAGCGGTAGGTCAGGAAGGTCCACGCAGCATAGCGGTGTGCGCTGTGATTGGTCATCTCCTGGCCGAGCAGGAAGTACAGCAGCACGCCGATCAGGTGCCAGGCGACGAGCAGCGTGACGAGATCACCGGCACTCACCATGAGCAACAGTGCGGCGGTCATGAGGTCGAGCAGCACGAAGAAGCGCGCGTAGCCCTGCTCGCCGGCCATGTAGCGGCGTGAGTAGACGTGCACGATGAGGCTGATGCCCGAGATCAGCACCGCCATCAGGGTGCTCAGCGGGTCGAACAACAGCGTGCCCCAGTGTGCACCCAACGACAGCTGCGCCGCTGGCGTGCCGGTCAGCGTCTGCCACAGCGTGAACAGTGCGATGAAGAAGGTGAGCGCAGCGCCGGCGATACTGATGCGCACGGCGAGACGCCGCGAGCGCGTCGCCGCGAGCCAACCGCCGGCGGCGGCGAGCAGGGGCACGACGATCAGATAAGCGACTGCCGACGTCATCGGCCCGCCTCCCCATGAGCGTCGGAAAACGCATCGCCGGCCGACAACCGCCGGCCGCATTGTGTGGCGTCGTGCGACAGGTCCGTTGGCGCGCTGCCCCGGAGACCGCTGCCTGCGTGCATGCCTTGCATGGCCATTGCCGTTCACCTGCAAAACTGTGACGGGCAGAGTCTTGCGAGCAGGTCGCTCCAAAACAATTCGATAATTGCGATTCTTTCGATAGCCTTTCGTCGATACATTCTCGCCGCGCGCCGCCGGCGTTTTGGCGCCGTTGCCTTCAAACCGGCCGTGAGCCGGCGCGACGACCGCGAACCACAACGGCCAAGTCAGCGCCTTGGAAACCGGCAATGCGCGGTGCCGCGCCGCGGCCGCGGCACGTGATCCATCGATGCCGGCGGCCCATCGATCGACAATCGTCGATGAGTCGGATCGAAACTATCTGTTTTAAACGAGAAGTCGGCGCGCTTATAAATAGCCGCAAGCGACAAGCGGAGCAGTTGTATGCGGCGATTCCATCCCACACCGGCCAAGACGCAGCAGGTCATTGCACCTGACGGCGTCGCGGCATGACCCGCGGTGGCTGCCCGCATGACGTTCATGTCGCTGAAATTGCGCCCGATATCGCCCGAATCGATGGATTCGGTAGCACCCATCGTACATAGACAGGGGCACTCCGGCGCGGGTGCCGAAATCGATTGTTCCTGCCGCCAGCGCGTGGCTAACCTGCCGACCACTACGCAGCGTGTTTGTATCGATGACGCTGCATTCGTGGAACATACGACCGGCAGGAGTCGCACGAATGAAATCGCCAGCGCAAACCGCCTTTACGACCGGAGACGATTACCGCGACCGCGTGCTGTGGCAGATCGGCCACTGCCTGCGCAAGGGCTGCGTGATCTGCATCCAGCACGCCGAGCAGATGTCCCCGCGCTATACCAAGTGGCGCGTGTGGGGTACACCACGCTGCTATGGTGGCGACCCGCAGCGCCTGTACAACGAAATCGATCGTTGCCGCGAGGAACATGGCGACCACCATATCCGGCTGGAAATCGAGGATTTCTCGTTCCACAGTCGCTTCTCGTTCGTCGTGCACCAGCCGCAACCGGCGTTCTGAACCACGGCCGTGCCGGCGGCTGCGACGACAACACGCTGCGCTGCAGCGATGTGCGGGGGTGTTGAGCGTGTCGCGCATGCAACCGCACATCGCCAACATCTCGTTGCGCACGTATGTGTACATCGATTCCTTGCAGCCACAGCTTGCCGAGTACATGGCAACGGTGTCGCAAGGTTTTCTGCCCGTGCCCGGTGATGCCTGCCTGTGGGTCGAGGTATCGCCCGGCATGGCCGTGCACCGCCTGACCGACATCGCGCTCAAGTCGACGCGGGTACACCTCGCGCAACAGGTCGTCGAACGTGCCTATGGCTCGATGGTGATCCACCAGCGTGATCAGAGTGACGTCGTCGAGGCCGGCCGTATCGTGCTCAACCGCATGGGGGCGGCGCAGGAAGACCGTGAACCCTGCCGCATCGCTTGGCAGGAGATCATCCGTGGCATGACGCCCGATCACACCGTGCTCATCAACCGCCAGGATCGGCGGGGTTCGATGATCCTGCCCGGTCAGAGCATGTTCATCCTCGAGACCGAACCCGCGGGATACATCGTGTATGCGGCCAACCAGGCCGAGAAGGCCGCCAACATCACCCTGATCGATGTACGCGCGGTGGGTGCCTACGGACGGCTCACACTGGCCGGACGTGAGGGCGACGTCGATGAAGCCGCGGCGGCCGCGGTCGCCGCGATCCACAATCCGGCGGGGACCTGAACATGCATCGATCGATACTGATTGGGTTGTTGTTGCAGCACCGCACGCCGTTCAATGCCGAAGCGGGTTACGTCGCGCGCGCGCTGCGTTTCGTCGAGCAACACCCGAACTGTTTCGATCGCGATCAGTGGGATGGGCATGTCACGGGGTCGGTGTGGGTCGTCAACCCGACGCGCGACCGTGTGCTGTTGCTGCACCATGGCAAACATTTCCAGTGGTTTCAGCCCGGTGGGCACGCCGACAGCGATCACGACATCCTGCGTGTCGCCTTGCGCGAGACGCAGGAAGAGACGGGGCTGGCACCGGAACACATCCGCCTCGTCAACCGTGAGCTGTTCGACGTCGACATCCACACCATACCCGCAGGTCATTGGCGTCCACGACACCGCCATTTCGACATGCGTTTTCTGGTCGAGATCGATGATCGCCTCGACATCCCCGGCAGTCACGAGTCGAACGCCGTCGCCTGGGTCGACCTCGGCGATGTGCCGCGCTACAACAACAATCTTTCCACGCTGCGCATGGTGGAAAAGACGCGTCGCCTGCCGCGACCCGAGGTCTACGTCGCCCAGCGCAGGGCAGGTTGAATCGCGGCCATGTTCGCAGCACGCGCACGTGCACCGGTGTTGCGTTCATGGCGAGCCATAACCTCCGCGACGACCACGATGACGGCTGATCACGCCGTACCGCGACGATAGTGGCACCCGGCTCGTAACAACCGGCTGCGTGTCGATCATGCCGCGGTCGGCGCGGTCTCATCGATGACACGATCCCTGCACCCGTCGTCAACTCACTCGGCTTCCCTGTTCGTTGCCCTGCGGCAACGTCCGTCCCGGGGCCAGGGTGTTCCTCGTGGGTGCGCGCCGGCGGCACGGCATGCCGAATGTTGCTGTTCGGCGCGCCAGGCGCCGGGTCGTGCGCTGGGCGCGAGGGTCAACGACGCGCGTGACCGCACGATTGTTGCGCGGCGGCAAACGCGCTACCGTGAGCTTTGCTGTCCTCCCGAGCTTGGCACATCGTGGATGTAGAAGTACTTGTCAGCAGTCTGCTCAGGGCCCAAGGCTTCGACGTCAGCGCCGACGTGCTCACGGTTCAATCAGGGAAGATCGTCAAAGTCGATTTCCACCCACCCAACGTGCTGCTGTACACCGAACTCGATGCCGATCGCGGCTTCGCGTACAACGAAAATTTCTTCGTCAATCCACGTTGTCGACACAAGGGAATCGGTACGCGGCTGCTCATGGCCCACGAGGCCATCTGCAGGGAGATGAAACTGACGGTATTGATCAACAACAACCGCAATCCGGCGTTCTGGAGACGGCAGGGCTATCGCCGTCTCAACCCGTTCTGGCAGATGGCACTGGCGCGACGTCTGGCGGTCGAGTTTCAAGGGCAGAGCATGTACAAGCGGGTCTGGTGACGGCGGAGGGCCAAAACGGAAACGGCAGATCGCTGGAATCCGTACCCACGGCGGCAATCGAGCTGCAGCATTGCCCGGTATGGTCTCCAAGCCATGGTGACCGCGTATTGTGACGCCATGGCAGCGCGCGAACAGGCAATCTGTGGGGGCCTCTGCGAAAAGGCCCCGTTTTGTGCAACACGGCTGGTGAGAGATCATCGATGAATTCCAGGCTCACACGGGTTTTGTTCCTCGCAGGCGTCGCTTACTTTGTCTGCATGGCCTTGGCGCATTTCTTTGGCATCAAGGTCCCCGTGCTGTTCGTGTACTTCGATACGCCTTTCTACGCCTACCAGGACAAGATCATCGCGTTCGCGGTATGCGCCTACATCGGCCTGTTCTGGTCGGCTGCCTCACACAGATCCGTGGCGCTCGTTGCGATACAGGTCTTGGCCGTGACAGTGCTCGGCCTGGCCTCGGTCAATCTGTCCGACGCACTGGCGTCGGTACTTTCCGCTGAGCAAACGACGCTGCCGTACTGGATACAGACCATCGCCATCGGTATTTACTGGTTGGCGCTTGTGCTCGCGTATGTCCGCGATGGCAATGTGCTGCGGCGTTAGTCGCAGTGAATCCTTGACCAACCGCGATTTGTTGGAAATTGCTCAGGAAGACGCAGTCTCCTATTGGGGACGCTGCTGAAGGTGCCAGAATGGCTCACTGAGAATGAGGCTGAGAATGCCGGCGTCGAGAGCCTGTTGGCCCGGCCGTCGACACATCGCGTGACAGCTTATTTTACAGGGCAATGTGCGTCTGCATAAGAAGCCTTTCGAAATCAATAGATTGTTTGTTGGCCCGGGAGTTGCCTGCACCTGCAAGCATCAACACCATCCATATCCAGCCAACGCAGGGATCGCAACGTCATGAATCATCTTGTCAGGGGCTTAGGCATTGCCTTCGCAGCGGCGCTCTTCGCTTCGTCATCCAACGCGTCGATCATCACGTTCGATCTTCACTACTCGGGTGCCCAGTTCGGCAACTCGGCTGTTGCGACCGGAACAGTGGCTTTCGATGATGCGGTGCTTCCAAACAGGCCGAGCAACTCGGCGAATGTGCTTGCATCGTTCCTCGGTATTGTTGATTGGACACTCACTGTGTCGGGTGCGGGCACGGGCAACGGCACGTTCGCTCTCGCCGACCTCGAGCAAGTCGCGGGGCAGGCGTCCGGTTGGATATGGGTGTTGAACGCGCCGCTGGATCTCACGCGCGAGCTGGTGGGACAAGCGGGCTTCGACGATTTCAACTGGTGCGGATTCACCTCGAGCTGTGGTAACCCGCTTGCGCCTGGCGGGATCATGCCGTTCACCATCGCGACCAGTGGCGAGACGGGAGATGCATTGTTGTTGACCTCGATGGCACCCAGCGGGAGAGTGCCGGCGCCATCGATCGTCTGGCTGCTGGGTCTCGGCATCGCGACGCTGGGTGTCAGAGGCAAGCGCTAGCGCGTGCCGAATGGTTTTTCCACGTCGTCGGCAAGGTCGTAGACCCGACCCGAACGGCCGTTTCGAGGATCCGCTCTTCGTCGCCTGCCGGCGATGATGCGCACGCACTTCGACAAACGGCCACTGTCGTCACCTCGACGTGATTTTCGCTGCTACTGCATGTCCTTGGTCTGCAGGAACTCGCACAGTTTGCGGTCCGTTCCCTGGATGTGCTGCATGAGCCAGCGTTGCAGGTAGTCGGCGACTTCCGGAAGGATCGCGCTGCCTTGCTCGTCGAAGCGTCGCACATAGGTGTCGACCTGCGACACCATCTGATCGTGCTGTGCCTTGTGGCCCTCGTAATCGAAATACGCGTGCTCGCGCATGAGCTGTTCTTCGTACTTCAGGTGTTCCTGGGTGTAGGCGACCAGGTCCTCGAGTGCACCGCGTTCGAAATCCTTGCCCGTATCACACAGCACGGCTGCACGAAGATTGTTGATCAGGTTGAGCAGCTTGGTGTGCTGCGCATCGATCGATGAAATGCCGACGCTGTATTCGGGCTTCCAGCTCACAAAGCCTTCGCACCGGGGGCGACGTGCCGACATCAACAGCAGCACCGTGACCACGATCACCAGCCACAACCCGGGTGACGCCGGCCCCACCTCGGCCGCCAACAAGACGGCCGCAAGGATCAACAGCGCACCGAACAGGTAGAAGCGATATTTGGCCAAAAGTTTCTGCATGTGTCCCTCGCAGCGTTGTTGTTGTAGGTGAAGATCGCCCAGCATACCGCGTCAATCACATGCGTTTCGAGTGCGCACGGGGGCGATGACGGTCATCGGCCGGGGTGGCGTTCTGTCGTCTTCGACAGATTTGATCGGTGTCAATCCTGCCGGTCGATCTTTGAACTAACTAAAGAAAAGAGAGATACCGTTCTTGATGCGGACGGTCCGTAGCGCGCGGAATGCGCCACTCGCCGCGAGGTGATGCATGGAAGTCTTCATCAGTCACAGCCACCGTGACCGGCACCAAGCCATCAGGATCCGTGACCTGTTGGGGCGTTACGGCGTGCAGGCGTTTTTCGATCAGGAAGAGATCTATCCCGGAGACGATCTGCCTGAACGCATACGTCAGGGAATTGACGACTGCGACTTCTTCCTGCTCGTCTGGTCCGGCGACGCCGCCCGTTCCGAGTGGGTGCAGAACGAGTGGAACCTGGCGTACGAGTTGCGCAAGAAGATCGTGCCTTACGTCCTCGATGGTACGCCACTGCCACAAGGCCTTCCCAACCTCGTTTACATCGATTCATCGGACCAGAAGCACGGCAACGCCATATTGCTGGAAACAATTCTGGGCTCGGGTTTTTCTCCCCCGGCCGGTGAGATGTTTCCCGGGCGATGGCGCGCCACCGTCGATGCGTTCGGACTGGGCCAGGCGACGTTCGAACTGGACCTGCGGCGCAACGGTCAGGTCGAAGGAACGGGACGTCTCGATGCCGCGGGCGCGCTCGCACAGTTTGCCGATCCCAGCGTGCACGAGCTGTTCAGCATGCACATCCCGGTGCACGGCAATTGGTCCTACGATGACGGTACGCAGATGCTGACGCTCGAAACGGTGGCGAGCGGCTTCGGTCAGACCCAGCGCGACGTCGTCGGTATCCACACGACAGGGCGCGAACAGGGCACGATCAGCGGTACGGACCGTGGTGGTCGTGTCTGGGTGCTGCAGCGCGTGGGGGCGATACCGACGCGGTCGGACGACAACGCCCGGCGGCGAAAACTGCGTGAGCAGATCCAGCAGGTCTACGATCAGCTCGAGCACTCGCCCGTGATGTGCACGCTGCTCAGTGCCGCCTGTACGGGCATCCAGGCCAAAGGCGACGATCTTGGGCTATCCCAGCAACTGCTGCTGAGTGCCGCCAAGGTCGAGCCCGGTGCGTGTGATCGGATGTTGGAACAGTTGCGCAGCAATGGCTGGCTGCGTTGAAAGGCGCTGTTTGCAGAGGCCCTGCGGCAGGCCATGTCGCCAACCGATGACGACCTGCGTCGTTACGTAGCGGACGTCACGCAGCGATGGGACGGCCATGACCCAGACTCCATCACTGCGCGCGCGACGGCGCCCTGTCGTGTCAGATCACGACGACATGCCACCCCATGAGGTAGCCGACGGCGCCACCCGAGTTCGGCGGATGGTACTGCGGTGCATTGCCGCCGGGGTGGCCGGGCATGGTGGGCAGCGTCTGCGTGCTGAGACCGTAGATCGGATCCATGATGCAGTACTCGGAGTGACTGAACAGATGTGTATTGGCGCGCTGGATGACGACGAAGTGGCCGCCGGCGTCCTGACCCTTCTGCACCCAGCGTACGAGCGCGATGCTCGACTGCGTCTTCTTCGCCTTCTGCCGCATCGCCTTCTTGGCGCCGCCGTGGTTGTATGAGGCGACGGCCTTCAGGCCGTACTTACCCAGCAATGCCGCGAGATTCGAGCACTGGGTGCCGAATTCACCGGCCCTGGCTTGGGTGATGACCTGTCCTTCGTCATGACGCATGATCGCAGCCATCATGTGCTGCGCCTGGATCCGTGCCGGATCGCCGCGAACGACATCGCCGATGCCGGGTCTGTAGCCGCCTTCGAATCCCTGTGATGCCTGACGCAGTTCGGCCAGCGATACGTTGATGCCGTGCTCCTTGAGCAGAATGCCGACACAGGCCATGCCACATTCATCCGACTTCACTTGGTTAATGGTCCAGTGCGTATGACCTTTGGAACAACGCTGCGTCGTGTAACTCATCAACAGGGCCTCTCTGGTAGGGATTCAAACCTGCTGACACCCTGCGCCACCCCGTCATTGGAACGTCGGCCTTGAGGCCCTATGGCATGCGAGTGTCGGCGTTCCGTGTCCGTTAGATCCAGCGGGAGCATAGCGTAATACCGTTGCGGCCGGACACGTCGATTGACGCATGGGAAAGACATGCCCGTTGGTGGGAATCGCGGCCCAACAAGCATGGTGATGTGATCGCTGACGGCGTCTATCTGTCGCTGTCGTCGCGCGAGCCGTTGTCGGCGCTGCATCGATTCTGCACGCGGTGTGCAACCCAGTAGCCCGCGGCGTGGGGCATGAGCCGGGGCGAGCCGACGGGATTCTTCATCACGACCCTGCGGGGTAGGTCACGTTGGTCACGGATAACGCAGCTGCCGGGTTGTGCAGGCAGCGACGGCTTCAGGCCGCACCGGCTGTCTCGTCGTGCGAGGCGTTGTGCCGGGGAACTTGGCTATGCCGTGGCGTGATTGTGCAGGCCGGTATCGTGTCGGTCATCTCACAGGCCGCCGTGGGTGCGCGCCGTGCGGGCAAAAAAAATGGCCGCAAAACGGCCAAGATCTGGATACGGAATATCAAGCCAGGGTCAGCCGGTTTTCTTCCCCGGTGCAGGTCCCGATGGCTTCATCGCTTTGAGCACTTCGGTCATGCTCGGCCACGCCTTCTGCATGTGTTCGCGCATCTTGGGTTCATACGCCAGAGCAAACTCCAGGAAAGCCTTGGCGACCAGCGACAGATCTTTACCCTTGGGGTGCACGAGGTACCACTGACGCATGATCGGGAAACCTTCGACATCGAGCAATGCCACCGGGCCGTCGGGACCTTCGAGTGCCAGGGTGTGCAGCGACAGCACGGACAGGCCAAGCCCGCCGACGATGCCATGCTTGATGGCCTCGTTGCTGCCCAGTTCCATACGCACTTTGGGACGCAGTCCATGCTGGTCGAACAGGCGCAGCGTGGCATCGCGGATGCCCGAACCGGGTTCGCGCAGGATCAGCGGCTCCTCGGCGATACGCGACAACGGGATGCTCTTCTGTCCCACCAGTGGGTGATTGCGTGGCGCCATCACGACCAACGGATTCGGTGAGAACGGATAAGCCTCGATGTCGGACTGGTCGAGTGGCGCCTGGCCCATGATGTAGAGATCGTCTTCGTTGGCGCTGAGGCGTTCGAGGATGCGATCGCGGTTGGATACCTTGAGTGCGGCCTCGATGCCGGGGTAGGCCTGGCAGAACTCGCCAAGGATCTCGGGTGCGAAGTACTTCGCCGTGGTGATCACGCCCAGACGCAAACGGCCACGGCGGATGCCCTTGAGGTCGGACATCTTCATTTCCAGGTTGGCCAGGTTCTCGAAGATGCGACGACACGATTCGTACAGTTCGAGACCGGCTTCGGTGGGGCGCACATTGCGCCCGATCTGTTCGAACAGCGGCAAACCCATGGCATCGGCCAGCTTCTTGGTCTGCATCGATACGGTCGGCTGGGTCAGGAAGAGTTCTTCGGCGGCGCGGGTGAAGCTGCCGAGCCGCACGATCGCCTCGAAGATCTGCAACTGCCGCAGCGTGGTATGGCGGATCAGGAACTCCGGCATCGCTGCCGGCGGCGTGTAACTGGGCTCACTGTACGGCATGCTGCTTTCTCCCGGGGCCTGTTGTTGGCATCCGCTCTGTGTCTCTGTCGTGTACCCCGGCCAATTTGCCTGCTGACAGTGCAGCGGACAAACGCACGATTAGCGGGGATTCGGTGCCGGCATTCAGTCCGGCCAGACGCGCCGCCCCGACGAGTAGGACGCATCCGCAGACGGCTCGGCAGCGGTCTTTGGCGTCGTCCGCGCGGCGGTGGTCTTGCGTGCCGTCGTCTTCTTCGCCGGCGCTCTGGGCGCAGGCGAGGGCGCGGCCGCAGGCTTGTTCTTGCGGATGCTCGAGAGCAGCTGGTCCTCTGTCTTGTCTTTACCGGTCATGTCAGTCCACCAGTTCGGCGATCAGTTGTTCGATTTCGCGCGCGGCTTCAGTGCCGCGTTTGCCCATGTCGAGCACGCTGCGTCCTTCGAGCATGGCTCGGCGATAGGCCATGCGCCGCCGCAGTGCCGTGGTCGCGGTCGGCAGGCCCAGTTCGTCGAGGGCCTGGCGGACCAATTGTGACAACCGTGTCTGCGGCTCGAGCTGGTTGATCACCAGCATCGCCTGCAGTGCAGGGTTGTGCGTCATCACCTGTCGTAGCACCGGCTCGACATGCAGCCCTGCCCAGATATCCAGCGGTGAGGGCACCACCGGGATCAACACCTTGTCGGCCAGCGACAATGCCGCGAGCGTCTGTGTGGCGTTCACCGATGGCGGGCAATCGATGAGCAGGTAGTCGCTCGTGTCACAGTTGTCGCGCACGGCGCCGTCGACATCATCGGCCGCCGCGTGCACCTGAACGGGGGCATCACCGTCCGTGGCGTTGTACCAGTGCACGCAGGATCCCTGCGGGTCCGTGTCCAGCAGGACCACCTTGCCGCGCCGTGCCAGCGCCGCGGCGAGGTTGATGGCCAGGGTGGTCTTGCCTGACCCCCCCTTGTTGCCTGCCAGCGCGATGACGGTCATGGCGGGGAGCGGTCAGGCCGCGTCGCCCTGCAATAAGTCGAGTGCACCGGCGAACTCGCGTTGCGCCGGCAGGATCGTCTGATCGCCGTCTTCGGCATGGATCGTGACGTTGACGTAGTCGCGGCCGAAGCCCATGTCGGGATAGTAACCCTGACGCTCGGACAGGTCAGCCGCGGCATCGAGAAAATCACGAAGTGCCTCGTAGTCACCGAATTCGTAGCGCTTTTCCAGCCGCATGGGGCGGTTGCGTTCCTGCCATTGAGATGTCATTTCCGGTCTCCTGCTATGCACTGATGTCTGATGGAACTTGCGTCATCGGGCGCTCGTGCGCGCCGGCTGCAGGCTGACCTGCCAACTCAGCAGTTCCTGATGGTGAAAGCGCTCGTCTTCGAGCAGGCCTTCGAAAAATGCCCGATGATCGTGATCACCGATGCGTGCGCAGTGGTTCACCGCGCTGCTGTACAACTCGATCAACTCGCTTTCGAACTGCTGATTGATCTGCAAAAGTGACGACAGGTCACGCGCCAGACGAACCGGGCGCAACTGCGAGGCGCTCGGTGCGACACCCGTGGCGAGCATGCGTTCGATGATGCGGTTGGCGTGTTCGAGTTCCTCTTCCGATTCGTTGCGCAGACGGGCGGCTGCCTCTGTCAGCCCCCAGGACGCGACGAGTCGCGCCTGGGTGCTGTACAGCTGCACTGCCGAGAGTTCCAGGCTGAGCGCCCTGCCCAGGTAACCGAGGACTCTCTGATCCGCCCGTGCGGTCAGCATCGGTCAGTCCGCCGTCGCCGCTCAGGCGGCGGCTTTGGCGGACGAGGCGCCGCCGGTCGGCAGGATCGGCTCAACTTCGCGGTGCGGACGCGCGATGATGTGTGCGGCGACGAGACCGTCGCCGACACGCTCGCAGGCGTCGGCGCCGGCACGTACGGCCGCGTTGACCGCGCCCGTCTCGCCGCGCACCAGCACGGTCACGTAACCGCCACCGACGAACTCGCGACCGATCAGTCGCACCTCTGCCGCCTTGGTCATCGCGTCGGCCGCCTCGATGGCCGGGACCAGGCCGCGCGTTTCGATCATGCCCAGGGCGATACCGTAGTTTTCACTTGCCATTGTCGTTCTCCGTCTCTATCTGAATGTCGTTGACGATTGCTGAGGGTTACTGTTTGCCGAGCACCGGCTCCACTTCTTTATGCGGACGCGCGATGATGTGTGCCGCGACCAGGCCGTCGCCGACGCGCTCGCAGGCATCGGCGCCGGCGCGTACCGCCGCGTTGACCGCGCCCGTTTCGCCGCGCACCAGCACGGTCACGTAACCGCCGCCGACGAATTCGCGACCGATCAGTCGCACCTCTGCTGCCTTGGTCATGGCGTCTGCTGCTTCGATGGCGGGCACCAAGCCACGCGTTTCGATCATGCCCAATGCGATGCCGTAGTTTTCAGTTGCCATCGTTGTCTCCTGTAACCCCTTCAGGGGCAATTGTTGAAACCGGAAAAATTCAGTCAGTCACTGTTCGTTGCATCGTGCGGCGGCCACTGATCGAGCACGCCACAGATGGTGAGATCGGTCAGGATCTCGAAATCGCCGGCCGCGAAACGCGCCGCCGAGCCACTTGCCAGAAACACCCAATCGCCGGGTTTGGCACCCACGGGATCGGTGGCGGCCTGACGCTTGCCGTTCTCGTCCCGCACCACGCGGAACACCGAATGCTTGAGGCCATCGATACGCGAGGTGCACACCAACGAGCCTTCAACCTGCAGGATCTGCATCGGCATCCCCCGTGGCTGACAGCGGTGGCCATTGGTCGATGATGCCGACGATGGTCAGATCGCTGGGGTAGCCCTTGCTGCCCGCGGCCTCGCGTGCGGCCGAGCTACCGACACAGATCACCCAGTCGCCGGGCTTCGCGCCGACCGCGTCCACCGCGACCTGCGACGAGCTGCCATCGCGCACGACCTGGAGGTGCTTGTGCTCCATCTCGGCGATACGGTTGGTCGCCACGAGCGGGCGTTCGACCTGACAGATCTTCATCAGTGACCTCCTGCCTGCGTCTGCGCGTTCACAGAGCACGCGAGTAATTCGATCGAGCCCGCGCGGTCGCAATCGCGCGTGACTTGCAAGACGTGCAGCAGACCGCGCTGCGTGAGATCGTCGAAGCGTGCCTGCAGCGCCGCGGCGACGCGCGCGCAGTGCTGCTCGGCGCGTGCGCGCGAGCCGGGCACCTGGCCGTGGTGATCGAAACGCACGATCACCGGCACGGGCAGTCCGTGCGCGACATTGAGGCCGCTGAAGATCTTGATGCCGACGTCGAGATCGGCCGTCGCTTCCTCCACCGTATTGAGGTAGGCGAAGTACATGAGGTTGCGCAGCTGGATCTCTTCGAAGCCCACGCCGGCACCGATGAAACGCTCGGCGTGGCCGATGTCGGCGTAGTGCTGGCCGTGGTTGGTGCGCACGTAGGCGATCTGCGACAGGTTGTTTTCGATCAGGCGCTCGACGAGTTGCGCCATGCCCGGCTGCACGTCGGGCGTGCATTCGCGCAGCGCCGCGGCGATCGCGCGTGTTGCGTCGGCGGCGCCGCCGCGTGCCGTGGCATCGAACAAGGCGAGGGCATCGACCGCGCTGGCGAGATCGATGGCACCCTGTGCATCGGGCACGTGTACGCGGATCGCGTCGGTATCGGTATCGAGACCGATCAGCAACAGATCGATCGAGGCGCCGCAGCAGAAGCTGTTCTCGATCGCCTCACGGAAAGCGTACAGGCGTTCCAGTCCGGCCGCGGCGGCCTTGGCGGTATCCGAGCCGTGTGCCGCACAGCCCTGGTGCTGCGGATCGACCGAGCTGTAGTGATAGGTCACCACCTTGAGATAGCGCGTTGCGGCATCGGCGGTGTTCGGCCGGCCTTCGCGAAAACGCGCAAGCTCGACCTCGGTCCATTTCTGGATACTGTCCTCGATATCGAACAGCGCGCCTGCGTACGACTTGCGCCGCACCGATTGCTGCGGCAGGCGCAGCACATAGCGCACGAGGTGTGCGAGGCGACCATCGGCGCACGGTGAGATGTCCAGGGTGTGGAAACCACAGGCCTGCAGGAAGGCGTCGAAGCCTTCGTCATCACGGCTCGCCAGCGGGTCGTTGCGATAGTAGTCGTCGCAGAAGCGGCGGTAGGTCGAGAACACGCACCAGGCGAACAGGCGGCGCATGTCCAGTTGCTCCACCCAGGCATCGGCGAGGATGTCCTGCGGCAGTTCGAAGCCGAGCTGCTCACGTGCGATACGCTGAGCCTGCTGTTCGAACTGCGGCTCGTGCTGCAATGCCGAGACCTGTTTCAGCGTCGGCACGATGCGGTCGAACGCCGCTTTCACATCACGCTCGTAGGCGAACAGGCGACGGTTGTCGTCGTCGCGGCACAGGGCGTGTGTCACGCTGCCACGCGCACCCGCCGACGCACGTCCGGCCGCGCCCTGGCCGACCCCGCCGGGGCGGCGCAACGGCGCGGGCTGCACCGGCGTGTTGCCCTGACGGGCGCCGGGTCGAGCGGATTGGCGGGTGGAGCGAAGCATGTGTCTCTCGTCGGTTCCTGTTGTGTCTGCGTGTCAGTTCGGTCGTCGGTGGTCAGCCGCGTGCGCCACCGGAGTAGGTCACGAGCGAGCCGCGGTCGGTGTTGCCGCTGCTGCCTGTCACCTTGCTCACGGGCTGCGGCGTCTCGGCACGCTCGACGGCGCGGGCGCCCATGGCACTCATCGGTGCGCCGCGCAGCGTGGTGTTGCGTTGCGTTGCCGAGGCGCCCTCGGTGCCCGTGACACGGTCACCGCGGTCCCAGTCGTCGCCCGTGATCTTCGGGCCGGCATCCTGGCCTTCACCCGTGATGCGCGATTTGATACGGCCGTCGATCTCGGTGGCGGTCGTGGCGATCGGTCGCGGTTCACGCTTGCCGTTGCCGAAACGCGCCTCTTCGGTGCCCGTCACCTTGCCGCCGGCCTTGCCGAACGGACCCGTGATCTGCCCCTGCTCATACGACGAGCCCGTGACGTGGCTGGCGTGTGCCGGCTGCAGCGCGGCATGTGCCGGCGCCTGCACGCTGAACTGCTCCCACGGCGCACTGTCGAGGGCCTGCGGAAAATCTGCACTGCCGGGTTCGGCGGGCACTGCGGCGCAGGCCTGGGCTGCCTGGTCGGCGCCCACGTATGGGGTGCCGCTGACCGCTTCACAGGCGCCTTTGCCGTCGCCGCTCATGCGGCCGCCGATGGACGGCTGCAGGCCGGTCAGCGGCTTACCGAACGAGCGTTTGCTCGGATCGGTACGCTGCCGTGCCGACAACGCATCGGCGGTCTCGCAGAAGGTCACGTACTGTTCGGAACCGGCGTAAGGGGTGCCGGTCACGGCTTTGCAGGTGCCCGGTTCGTTACCCGTGACGCGCAGCGAACGTCCGGTCATGCTGCCTGTGACTTCTTCACCGCCGCCGGTGCCGGAAACGCCGACCTTGCGGTCCTTGGGCTCCGGCTTGCTGTTGCAGAACCCCGTGAACTGTTCCTGGCCGATGTAGTCATCGCCCGTGACGTTGCGGCAGCTGCCGGCCTCGTCACCGGTCATGCGTTCGCGTCGCCCGACCAGGGTGCCGCTGACGCTGCCACCGCGCAGGGTCTTGCTCTGGCCGACCTTGGCTGGCGCGTGGCCCTCGGCCTGTTCGGCGGTATTCGTGTACTGGGTGCCGGTGAGTGCACGCTGTGCGCCGCTCTCGTTGCCCGTCACCTTGCCGGTGCGGCCGACGTTGTTGCCGGTCACCGCCTTGCCCTTGCGCGTCTCGGCACTCGTGACGCGGTTGACGCCCGGTTCCGCCTTGCTGCCGCAGAACGCCTGTTGCTGTTCGGCACTGATGTATTCCGAACCGGTGATGCGCTTGCAGGTGCCGGGCTCGTCACCCGTGACTTTCTCGCTCCGGCCGACGCGGTTGCCGGTCACGCTGTTGCCACGGGCAGTGGATGTCTTGGCGCCGCGCTGCGGCGTTTTTGCCGGCTCTGCCTGGCAGAACTGGCGGAAGATGTCGGCGCCGAGGTACTCGGTGCCGGTGATGCCACGACAGGTGCTGGCTTCGTCACCGGTCACGGCCTGGTCACGGCCGACCATGGTGCCGGTCACGGTCTGGCCCCGTGTGGTTTCGCTGGCGCCGACCTTCCACGATGCGTCCTGTGCCGCGCCGGTGGCACTTTCCTTGGCCTTGCGACGACGACCGGTCGGTGCACTCTTCTTCTGTCCGCTCGCACCGCGCTTGCTGCGCTGCTCGTGCAGCACACGCGCCAGGTCACGGCCCGACAGCTGCGGATTGGCAGCGCGTGCGGTCTGCGCTTCCGTCATGCCGCCACTGCTCAGTCCGGCCTTGCCGCGCGTCGATTGCGCACGGCGCCGCGCGAGTGCCGCGGCCTTGCTCGGGCTCTGTGCGATGCTGGGGCGGGCAGGGCGACGGCTACGGGCGCGCACCGGAGCGGGTGCCGTGCTCTTGCGCTCGTCACAGCCGCCGTTGCCACCGCAACCACAGCCGCAATCGCCGTCCTTCGCCGTGCTTGGCGCAGGAGGTTCGTTGACGGCGGCACGACTGCGTTCGTTGCCGCTGCGCGTGCGGTCACTGCTGTTGGCCGCGAGCTTTCCCTTGCTGGACATGGCGAGTCGGCGTTCCAGCGAGGCCTTGCGTGCGCTGCCTCCCGCACGTGTTGTGGCTTGCGTCGCTGCGGCACGTGGCTGGGTGGCCGCAGCAGCGGCAGGTGCCGGCGCAGGTGAGCTCGAGCTCGGCGCCACTGCGCCCTTGCCACCGCTCGACATTGCCTTGCGCCGGGCCAGTGCCAGCGCTCTACCGTTCTGTGCTGTTGCTGCCATTGTCGTATCCGTCTCTCTTGATCTTGCCTGCCAGGCCGCTGGCGCGACCTGCCCTGTGACGCCTGCTATCAGGCGCGACCTTCATGCACCACGAAACAAACGCCCTGGCTCTGGGTGTAGTTGTCGTAGCCGATCAACCGGATGTGGTGATCGGGATAGCTGCGACGGCAGGCGTCGATCTCGGCCGCGACGGCATCGATGTCCTGCTGGCCGAACATGGGCAGCTTCCACATGGTCCAGTAGTGGTTGCTGGCCTGCGACGGATGCTCGTGCTCGATGGCCGGCGTCCAGCCCTGTGCGATCAGGTAGGCGATCTGGTCGTAGACCTCGTCCTGGGTGAGCTTGGGCAGGAAGCCGAAGGTTTCGAGCGTTTGCGCGGTCTGGTAGTCACCGACCTGCTGGGTATTGGCCATGATGTAGTCCTCTTTGTGTACGGTTATCTGTCGTCAGCTGTGGCGGGCCTGATCAGCCAACGTCGAGTTTGTCTACGGTGTCGAACTCGAACTTGATCTCTTTCCATGTCTCCATGGCGATCGCGAGTTCCGGGCTGTGACGCGCGGCTTCGGTGAGGATGTCGCGAGACTCCTTCTCGAGTTCGCGGCCCTGGTTGCGCGCCTTGACGCAGGCCTCGAGTGCGACGCGGTTGGCCGCGGCGCCTGCGGCGTTGCCCCACGGGTGACCCTGGGTGCCGCCACCGAACTGCAGCACCGAGTCGTCACCGAAGATCGTGACCAGTGCCGGCATGTGCCAGACGTGGATACCGCCCGAGGCGACCGCGAACACGCCGGGCATCGAGCCCCAGTCCTGGTCGAAGAACACACCGCGCGAGCGGTCTTCGGGGACGAACGATTCGCGCAGCTGGTCGACGAAGCCCAGCGTCGACGCACGGTCGCCTTCGAGCTTGCCGACCACGGTGCCGGTGTGCAGGTGGTCGCCACCCGACAGACGCAGACACTTGGCCAGTACGCGGAAGTGGATACCGTGCTTCGGATGACGGTCGATGACCGCGTGCATGGCACGGTGGATGTGCAGCAACATGCCGTTCTTGCGGCACCAGTTGGCGAGGCTGGTATTCGCCGTGAAGCCGCCCGTGAGGAAGTCGTGCATGATGATCGGCATGCCCAGTTCCTTGGCGAACTCGGCGCGCTCGAACATGTCCTCGACGGTGCCCGACGTGACGTTGAGGTAGTGACCCTTACGCTCACCGGTCTCCTGCTCGGCCTTCTGGATGGCTTCGGCGACGAACTCGAAACGATCGCGCCAGCGCATGAACGGCTGTGAGTTGACGTTCTCGTCGTCCTTGGTCAGGTCGAGGCCACCACGCAGGCACTCATAGACCGCGCGGCCGTAGTTCTTCGCCGACAGGCCGAGTTTCGGCTTGATGGTGCAACCGAGCATCGGACGGCCGTACTTGTTGAGACGGTCACGCTCGACCTGGATGCCGGCCGGTGGACCGCCGCAGGTCTTGATGTAGGCGATCGGGAAGCGGATGTCCTCGAGGCGCAGGTGGCGCAGTGCCTTGAAGCCGAACACGTTGCCGACCAGCGAGGTCAGCACGTTCACCACCGAGCCTTCTTCAAACAGGTCGATCGGGTAGGCGACGAAGGCGTAGAACGACTCGTTGTCGCCGGGTACGTCTTCGATGCGGTAGGCGCGGCCCTTGTAGTACTCGAGGTCGGTCAGCAGTTCCGACCATACGGTCGACCAGGTGCCGGTCGACGATTCCGCGGCCACCGCGGCGGCGACTTCCTCGCGCGGCACGCCCGGCTGGCCGGTGCACTTGAAGCATGCGAGCAGATCGGTATCCAGCGGCACGTAGTCCGGCGTCCAATACATGTCGCGGTATTCTTTAACGCCGGCGTCGTAGGATTTCAGGGCCATGTTCAACTCCTGTCTTTGCTGTTTCAGCGGTTCGGTGAGGATTGCCTCGATGTGGCGTGAAGCTTAGGAACGCGCTCGTATCGGCTTCCAATAAATCCTCATCGAAAAATCCATAGAACAGGGTCTATGGTTTTCCGCCGCCAGGCCGTCGAAGGCGCTGGCACCGCGGCAAAGGCGGCCGCGACAATGCCGCGCACGAACCACGGTGGTTGTGCGTCCGGCAAGGGAAAGACGATGTTTTTCAACGCATTCGCGGCGTGGCGCCACATGGCGTCGCAGCCATAGACGCGGGCCGCGGGGTCTCGATCAGACGATCGACGTCATACGGCAGGATGGCAGACGGGGGAGTGCTTACGGCGGTCTTTGGGTGTCGAAAAGGGCCGCGGATAGACGGGCCTGGCAGTCACACATTGAAAGCATTTATAGGCTGGGCGGGTGTCCCGACCGATCGGGCGATCGCCGCCGCAGCGATGCGTCGTGGCGCACACTGCATGCGACGCGGCAGCGCGGACGACACCCAGCATTCACGGCGTCGTGGCGTTCGTGCGGCGTGTGTGGCGCGACTGCTGCATCACCACGATCGCTGGCGCGCCGCGGCCTAAGCGGCCGCACGTCGCACGCCACGGCACGCTGCAGGTGCTGTCAGGTCAGGCGCAGCAACAGCTCCTTGGCTTCGACCGTGGTGCCCGCTTCGACCTCGATGCTCTTGACGACGCCGGCCATGGGCGCGTTCACGGTCGAGAACATCTTCATCGCTTCGAGCGTGAACAGCGGATCGCCTTTGGCGACCTTATGACCGACGCTGACCACGATCTCCGAGACCTTGCCGGGGATCGGCGCGCCGACCTCGCGCGGGTCGTCGGGGTTGGCCTTGGGGCGTGTGACGACGTCCACCACCAGGCCATGGTCCTGGATCTGGATGTGGCGCGCGTCACCATTGAGTTCGAAGATCACCGAGCGCATGCCGTGCTTGTCTGCTTCGCCGATGTGCAGCAGCTTGATGAACAGGGTCTTGCCCGCTTCGATCTCGACCGCGATCTCCTCGTCGCAGCGCAAACCGTAGAAATAGGCCGGTGTCGGCAGCACCGAGAGATCGCCGTACTGTTGCCGCACCTTGTCGAAATCGCGGAACACCTGCGGGTACATGAGGAAGCTCAGCAATTCCTCGTCGCTGGGCTCGCGCCCCAGTTGTTCGACGAGGTCGAACTTGAGGACCTGGAAATCCACGGCCGGCGCATGCAGCCCGGGGCGATCGTCGATGGCTTCGCGTTCGCCGAGCACGATGCGTTGCAACGCTTTCGGCCAGCCGCCCTTGGGTTGGCCCAGGCCGCCCGCGAGCATGTCGATGACCGATTCCGGGAAGGGCACGGAGCCCGGTGCCAGATTCAGCACGTCCTGCGCCTTGATGCCGCGCGTGACGAGGAAGATGGCCATGTCGCCAACGACCTTGGAACTCGGCGTGACCTTGACGATGTCGCCGAACAGCTGGTTGACCTCTGCGTAGGTGCGTGCGACCTCGGGCCAGCGTGCCCCCAGGCCCATCGCGCTCGCCTGTTCCTTGAGGTTGGTGAACTGGCCGCCGGGCAGTTCGTGCAGGTAGACCTCGGCCGTGCCGTGCGGTGCGCTGGTATCGAACGGCTTGTAGAAGGTGCGCACGTGCTCCCAGTAGTGCGACATGGCGTCGAGTGACGCGCGGTCGATCCCCGGATCGCGTGCGGTGTATTCGAGCGCTGCGATCATCGAGTTCAGGTTGGGTTGCGAGGTACTGCCCGACAGTCCCGAGATTGCACCATCGACCACGTCGACGCCGGCATCGACCGCGCGCAGCACCGAGCTCGCGTTGATGCCCGAGGTGTCGTGGGTGTGGAAATGGATGGGGATGCCGACTTCGGCCTTGAGCGCGCGGAACAGCACGTCGGCCGCATACGGGCGCAGTATCCCGGCCATGTCCTTGATCGCGAGGAAGTGCGCGCCGCGCGCTTCGAGTTCCTTGGCCATGTCGATGTAGTACTTGAGATCGTACTTGTGGCGTTTCGGGTCGAGGAGATTGCCGGTGTAGCAGATCGCCGCCTCACACACCGCGCGGCCGTCCTCGAGCACGGCTTCCATCGCCGGGAACAGGTTCTCGATG
>JAGRHA010000199.1 GCA_020445205.1 Gammaproteobacteria bacterium | reverse complement strand
GCTGGTCTCGATGAACGACTTCAGGATGTCGGTGTTCGGATAGCTCACGAACACGTCCTGCCCGTTCTCGACACGGCATGGGCCATCGAGGCGGGAGCAGGTGACGACGAAACCGTTGCCGGGCTCGTACGTTTCCGCAGCATAGGGGCACTCGAAGCGCCAGGCCTGCTCGCCGAAGTGGTTCGCTGGCAGAGCGACGCATTCGGGATTCGGACACGCGGGATACAACAATCCCGTCCGCGGCGCAGCGACGCCAGCCGAATCCCGGGATACCGGCGGTTTCCTGTGCAGTGCCATCAAGGTGCAGCGTGAATCGTCGACGCTTCCCCCACACGACTCCGATATGTCAAAGGATAGGAAGACACGCCTGATCTGGCTATTGGGATTCCCCCGGGTCCGCGCCCCCGCCCCGGCACTGTCCGAACCCGGTGACGTTGTCAGACTGCACGGGTTCGCCCGTCGGCGAAACGAACGCCCGAATGTATAGGGCAAGATCGTTCTGGCATACTTCGCTAGGCGCACACCTCATGGTCTTCGGCTGTCGCACTCGAGTATGCGCGGCGGAGATTGCCAAGGAATTGGCCGTTTTCGCGCTGATGCCAAACCGGGTCGCGAAATGTTGGCTGCCCGGAGTGTTTTGGTATTTTCAGCTCGCGGAAAAGCGTCGCTTGTCCCTAAATCGCTCTATTCGGTGCACCCATGCGTATCAGACTTACCCCGCACGAGGCCCGAGTGATCGGTTCCTTGATCGAGAAAGAAATCACCACCCCGGCACAATACCCGCTGTCATTGAATTCGCTCACCGCGGCCTGCAACCAGAAAAGCAGTCGCGAACCCGTCATGCAGCTGAGTGAAAAGGCGGTGCAGGACGTGGTCGACGACTTGGTCAAACGACACCTCGTCAGCAATCGCGGCGGCTTCGGCAGCCGCGTGACCAAGTACCAGCACCGCTTCGCCAACGTCGGCTTCGGCAGCCTCGAATTCAGCGCGCAGGAAATGGGCATCCTCTGTCTGCTGCTCCTGCGCGGACCGCAGACCGCAGGCGAACTCCGCAGCCACAGTGGACGGCTTTGCCAGTTCACCGACGTCAACGAAACGGAAAACGTGTTGCGCGGACTCGCCGAGCGCAGCGACGGCCCCTTCGTCGTCCAACTGGCGCGGGAGCCGGGACGTCGAGAAGTACGTTACGCTCACCTTTTCGGCGACCAGGACGTCGAAACCGCCGTGCCCGTCGCAACGCAGGCCCCCACTGCCTCTGGAGACGCCGAGGGGCAAAGCAGAAGCAGCGATCGCATCACTCAACTCGAAGACCTGGTGCTGAACCTGCAGGAGGAACTCGAAGCAATCAAAGCACGCCTGGAGGCGCTGGAGAGCGGATCGCGGGACTGAAACACAGGCATGGGGTACCGCCCCCTTATCTCTTTTAGGGTACCGATCCCTTATTTCTTTTTCTTTCTTTGTTTCTTTCTAGCTTTGCACGCGGCGGCACCTGCCTAGTCGAACGGCTGCGGTGGTTCGCCCGTCGGTAGATCGAGCGTCGACACCTTGCCGCGTTCGACGCTCTGCGGCGCACGCACGCCCGGCAGATCGAGATAAGGACACGGACCGTCGGTGTGCAACGAAAAGGTGTCGTCGCCCGGAAGGATCCATGCCAGCTTACCGTTCTCTATCCACGTTCCGAGCTCGAAATCCCAGAGGTCATTGGCGACGCCCCACCCCTGGTTCTCGCCACCCTCGTCCAGCACCTCGTAGTCGATACGTGCCCACGGCTGATGCAACAGCGCACCGTGGATGGGGTCGGGACTGAAATAGGCGGTCAGGTAAGCGGTGTCACCGTGCGGCAGCACAACGCTCGACAGCACCGCACGCATCCCGGGCAGGTCGAGCAGACGCGGGATCACGAACGGCACGCCAGGGCCCGGGCGCACGGTGCGATGCACCTCGGCTTCGGCCGGCGACCGGCCATGGAAATCGATGCCGCCCTGCAGCAGGCGAAAATGCGGTTCCTCGGGCAAGGCGTACTCAGCGAGCTTGCCGGTGTGCCACCAGGGACCATCGAGACCGAACGGATCGAAAAGATAACTCAGCACCTCGCCGCAGATCGGGCAGCGGCTGACCGGCACCGCGGGCAAGATCTCGCCGTACTGGTCGAGCAACCGGTCCTGCTTGGCATATTCGCGACGCCGCTGTGCCGAGGTCAGGGTCTGGAACACGGGCCAAGAGGTCTGCCGCTTCGATTCCCAATATTGGCGAACCAGCTCGTCACGTTGTTTGACCATGGCCTCCCAATCATCCATCGCGATCCGCCCCTACTTCAGTTTCGCGCTGACGGCGTTGCCCTGACCGTCCTGGATATTCCATTCTTCCGGCATGTTGGTCCCCTTGCATCGATACATGTTGACGATGTCCTCGTTACTTTCCAGGCGATACACCTTGGCCGGCTTGGTCTTGCCATCCATTGCCGTGACCGGTGGGTCAGGGGCGAACAGCTTCGGCACCGGCTTCTCTCCGCTCTGCTTGACGAAATCACCGTAGTTCGCCTGCGGCCCGTGCATAACACGCGGCTGATCGCCAGGGATGGCGTCGTTCATGCGGTCGATCAGACGCTGTTCCCTGGCCGAACCACCACGGATCCGATTGCCACTGCCCGACGAGATCAGGTCGTGCATGTCGTAGTCGCCGGTCAGCGGGCCACCGTTCTTGAGGCGCCGTTTCGGATTGGCGATGACCTCACCCGCCCCCGGTTTCGACAGCCGCGTCGACACCAGGCCGGCATACCCCTGTTTGTCGGCCGGCAGATTGGCGGAACTCCAGGTCTTCTCGAGCACGTCGTGACCTTTTGACGGCACGCCGGCCTTCAGGTGCGGGAGACAGTCCTTGTTGGTGTCGCGGAACGAGGCCAGCACATTGTTGTCGCCCGCAACATCACGCAAAGCATCGTAATCCTCTTTGAGCATGCCCGCGTCTTCGGCGGCCTTGTCGTGATCCTTGACCTCATTCTCCGCCAGCTTGTCGCACGCCTCTTCCTGGGTACTGCCGAGCTTGCTGACGTCGATGACCACCACGGGCCCCTGCAGGACACCGGCGAGATTCACCGTGTTCTCGTGGTTGTGGAACATCTTGTCGGTCAAGCGACAGGCGTTCTTGCCGTCCATCTTGACGTCGAAGGAATACAGTATCCACGTCGATTCCTTGATGAAGGTGCTCGATTTGACCCCGCCGATTGTCCCCGGCTCGTCGCCGTTCGACATCGAGAACTCCGAGCCCTTGACTGCGATCATCATGCCGCCATCGGCCTTCACCGTCTTGGTGCCTTTGGCGAGCATCGCAGCCTGCGAGATGTTCGGGTAAGGGATCGGTACCGGCCCACCCGGCGACGGTGTCTTGCAGACATCGGGGATGGTCGCCACCGACACGCCATTGCTGCCCTTGTGCACGAGCGAGTTGAACACCCCGTTGACCTTGATCGTGACCGGCATCTAGCGCTTACCCCCGAGCATCAGCGCCGCACCGCGCTCGCCGCCTTCCGAACTCGCCCATACCAGTGCCGCGCCGCCATGCGCATAGTCTTTGTGCCGGGCGATGGCGGCGAGGCCGATGTGCAGCGGCGCACTCGCCGCACCCACGTCACCCCAGCAGTCGGCCGGGGCATTGAAGTCCGACAGCGACGCGAATGCCTCCTTGGTGCGCAGGCAGGCAAAACCGTACTCGTCGGCACGATAGGGCTCGCCGTTCATGTCGCAGTAGACATCGCTGACCTGCTCGCCTGCAGGCAGACCGTCGAGTGCCGAGCGCAATGCATCGGTCAGACCCTCGCCGATGCAAACCGCTCCGGTCTTGATGCGATTCGGCTCGTCGGCAATGCCAACACCGCGGACCTGCAGCAGCGGCTCAAGGCCGAGCGCCTGCGCCACGTCGGCACGCATGAGCAGCAGCGCACCGGCACCTTCGCCGGGAATGAAACCCCAGGCATTGTTGAGCTGCCCGGCACCGTGCAGTTGATTCTCCTGCTCGAGCCACTCCAGGGTCTCGGCCTCGATGTAGGAGTCGACACCCGCGACCACGCAGAGATCGAAGAGATTGCGATCGAGGCCATCGCAGGCCCTGTCCAACGCCAGCAGTCCCGCTGCATGCCCCACGGGCGACACATCGATGTCGGCAAACCACCCGCGATAGCGCGACGTGACGCTGTCGATCAATGCCTGCGCCACCTCGTCCGCCAGTCCCGGTCGTGGCGCCGGAACGGCGAGTGCGATACCCGCACGCAGCGTGTCTGTGCGTTCCGCCGTCAGCACCTCGAGTACCTGATCGATCGCCGGAACCAGCAGCGCTTCGAGCCGTGCGGTACCGACGAGTTCAATATCCAACCAGGGTGCGCGCGCGACGCGCATCGGCTCGCCGACGGCATCGGTCATATACGGATGTTCGCCAAACCCCGTGATGCCACCACGCACTGCCGCAGCACTCGACCATGCACAGCGTCCCAGCGGCGTCGACGCGCCCAGCGCCACGATCCATGCCGTGCGCTCAGCCATGGCCAAGCCGCTCCTGCCCGACAGGGTCGACCAGCACATCGCCGTCAATGCCCAAGTCGGGCACGCGCACGATGGTGCGATCGAGCCAGTGCACCTTGGCGTGGCAGCGCAGGGCCGAATGCCAGACCAGTGAGACACGTGGATGATCGGGTTCGATGATCACGGTATGCAGCTGCGGCGCGTCGTGGAGCTGCCGCGTGCCGTCGTAGAAATGCGTTTCGAAATCGGGGCGAACGCGTGGCAGATCGAAGCTGAGATTGCCCTCGGGTGTGAGATTGAGTAGCGCCGCCGACTCGCCACCCTGCAGGAACGCCGCTGCCTGCTGATCGGCCGGGGCGCACTGGTGAAAACGGATATCGAAGTCGTCGGGCAGCAACGGCAGGCGGGTCGCCTGCCAGCGCTCGTCATAGGTGCCCGCCAAGGCCACGCGCGGCTGCCAATGTCCGGCAATCACACCGAAGCCCGCCGGGGCCGGTCGATCCTTCCAGCTGCGGATGAGCGCGTCCGGGTACTCGAGGTTGGGCAACGAGCGGCCGTCGAGATGTTTCTCCTCGACGGCAAAACCGGTACCGACCGGATTGCGCCAGTCCCAGTCGGTATCGGGCTGTGCGGAATCGCCATCGACACCACCGAAAGCACGTTCGTAGACCAGTGGCATGGTGTCGAATGGTTCGGGCTTGCCGACGCCGCCTGCCTGCCACCGGCGTTTGCCGAACACCATGAGTGTCTTGCGCACGTGGCCAACACGGAATCCTACCTCGAGCTGGCGCACGGGTCTGCCACCGGGCGCATAGGCATGGCCGACGACGATGATGTCAGTGGTCTGCTTGCCGAGGACGAGATCGGCCTCATATTTTATGCTGCTCTTGCCGGGCGCAGCGAAATACGCCGGCACACGCAGCACGGGCGGCTGCTGCTCGGCGAGCGAAGTGTGCCCCTTGGGGCTGATATCAAAGGTACATTTCGCGGCGACGATCCATACCTCGGCGCCATCGCGATCGCGCACCCAGCCACGCTCAACGGCGAACGGGGTTTGGTTTTCTACCTGCCACATCGCGCTGACCTAGTTGAGATCGATCACCGCCCCTTTGATCTTGTTGTACCCCTCGGATCGGCTCAGAACGTACTTGCCCTTGATGATGACCTTGCCGCAGCGCGTGAGGGTGATGCTCGCATCACCGCAGCGCAACACGATCTCGCGTTCTGCATCGACAAGGAAGCGCTCATCATCGGCAAGAATCGATACGGCCTGTGATTTCTTCCGTGCGTCGACCGGTGGCACGCCGGACTGCAGCACACCAATGATGATGGGACGCCACGCCTTGCCCTGTTCGAAGACCAGCACGACGTCGGCCCCGATCATCTGCTGCGTGAGGGGTACCGTGGTACGCGCGGCGATGAGTTCCCCGGGGAGCTGCTCGAGATGCGCGATGACGGGCTTGTCGTTGATATCGAAGCCATGCAGACGCGCGATGAACACGCCACCACTGTCACTCGTCGCGTGCCCACGCTGGGCGGGCGTTTCGAGTCTGGCATCGGTATCGGATGCTCCGACAGCGTCGAAGCGCGTCTCATAGGATTCGTCAATCTTGCGCATACTCGCCTCGCATTAATCGATACTGACCTTACTGCCCTTGACCACGATGCTGCTCGACGCCTTGACGTTGACTTTGCCACTGCCCTTGACGGTGATGTCCTTGCCCTGGATGGAAATGGTGCCGTCTTTCTTCATCGTGATACTGGCTTTGCCGGTCTTGATCGTGATCGAATCACCCGCGTTTATCACCAGATCCTTGCCCACCTTCAGCGTGTCATCATCACCGATGGTGACGGAACGCTTCTTGCCGACATCCAGCGTATAGTCCTTGCCGATCGATTCACCATGATTCGAGCCGATACTGGTGTCCTGGCTGAGGCCGACCGTCAAGGCCCGGGTAGCACCGACACTGATTGCCTGCAGGCCACCGACCGACACCTCTTGTGCCGCCCCCACGTTGACCATTTCGTTGACGCCGACATTGCGTGTGCGCGTGACAGCGACCGTGATGGTCTCGTTGGCACCAACGGTCTCGGTGCGATTGGCGCCGATCGTGATGTTCTCGTTGGCGCCGACCGTTTCCGTGCGATTGACACCGACATTCGTCGTCTCGTTCTTGCCGATCGTCTTCGAGCGGTCGGCCCCCACCTGCACCGTCTCGTTGTTGCTCACGTCACGACTACGGTCGTGCAGCACGTGCTCGCGCAGGTCGTTCTCGATCGTCGAATCCTTGTCGAACTGACCGTGCTCGCGGATCAGCTCGTTGCCCTTGGTGTCGTCGAACACATACTCGTTGTAACCGCCGCCACCGAGCGTGCTGTTCGACTTCATGCCACTGATCGTCTTGCTGTCGGGCAGCCCGTAGGGTGGCATGGCCTCGGCGTTGTACACGCGCCCCGTGATGATGGGCTGATCGGGATCACCTTCGAGGAACTCCACGATCACCTCTTCGCCAATACGTGGAATGTGCATGGCGCCGAACGCATTGCCGGCATGGATCTGCGAGACACGCGTCCAGCACGAGCTGTTCTCATCGCGATTGCCATAGCGGTCCCAATGGAACTGCACTTTCACGCGACCGTATTCGTCCGGGTAGATCTCCTCACCCGCCGGACCGACGACGACCGCCGTCTGCGGTCCACGGATCAGCGGTTTGGTCGTGGTGCGCTCGGGTCGGAACACGACACTGTCCGGGATGCAGACGAAGCTGTTCTGATAGAAGCTCTCGCCACCCGTGGCCAGGTGGGTGTGATCGGTGGCGGAGTGTTGTATCTCGGCGATCACATACGACTTGTTTTCTTCTGATTGACACTCGTGCCGTGCGACCGTGAACTTGCCCAGGGCATGCAGCGTGCGGCAACCGCTCACGCAGCGCACCATGTCGTAGGGGACCTCTTCCTCTTCCATGCGCCACTTGACCAGGTCTTCACCGTCGCTCTTGACGGTGTACTCACCGGGATAGTCGTACAGTTCGAACTTGTCGACATCCGGCAGTTTGACCAGGGTGTTGGTATTGGCCAGCAGGCTGGTACTCGGCGTCTTGAAGTTGTAGTCGGTGTAAGCGTACTTGCCGCTGCGGAACTCGTAGCGATGCTCCCATTCGGCAATGTGGTCGGCAATCATGCTGCCCGGCAGGTAATCGATGCTGTTCTCGGGACAATCGACGTACGCGCTCTTGTGGTCGGCCATCACCAGCGTGTGCTTGCCGTCTTCGTGACGAAACCAGTAGAAGATGCCTTCTTCCTCGAGCAGGCGCGAAACGAACGCGAATGCCGATTCGCGATACTGCACGCAATACTCGCGCTGTGGATGATTACCCTGCAGGTTGAACTCGAAATCCGTGAAGTCGAAGTCCTGGAACACCTCTTCAATGATGTCAGGCACGCTCTTGAACTGAAAGATGCGACAGTCCGACGTGCGTGTCAGAAACCATAACCAGGGTACGATCTCGGCTCGATAGCGGCGCAGCTCGCGCGTGTGCATGCCGCTGCCGACAAAGCGTTTGACGAAACCATCGAAGTAACGCTCACCACCTTCGGCGAGGCGCAGGCTCACGGTGACACGCTTGCCGACGATGTCGGCCGGCTTGATGCCTTCTTCGGCGGACAACAGCTCGCAGTCGTAAGAGAACAGCGTCGACACGGCATCCGAGGCAGCGAACGACTGCAGTATCAGTACATCGTCGCCGAGCGGCGTCGCGATGCTCAGCAGACGGTTTTCCTGTTCGAGTCGGATCGCCATGACCGTTCCTAGCGTCGCGTTGTCTTACGCGCACACCGCAAGGTGCTACTGGATGTCGTAAACGAAGGCATCGTTGTCATCCACGGTGATGTTGACGCGATTGACCGGCTCGCCGCTCGCGCTGCGTGCAAGGAACTCCTGTGCCAATTCGGGCAACAGCGTGCGATTGAGGATGTGATCGACGTTGCGCGCACCCGTTTCCACCTCTTCGCAACGGTCGACGATGTGCTGTACCAGCGGCTCCCCATAGGTCAGCTCGGCGCGGTAGCTCTCGCGCACGCGTTTGCAGATCTTGCCCATCTTCAGATTGACGATCTTCTTCATCACGTCTTCGGCAAGCGGGTAATAGGGCACCAGATTCACACGACCGAGAAACGCCGGTTTGAACGTCTTCAACAGATCCTCGTGCGTGGCCTTGGCCAGGCCCTCCGCGTCCGGCGCCGTGTCGGGATCGGCGCACAGACTCATGATCACGTCGGTGCCGGCATTGGTGGTCATGAGGATCACGGTGTTCTTGAAATCGATGTCGCGTCCTTCACCGTCGCGCAAGGTGCCCTTGTCGAACACCTGGTAAAAGATGTCCTGCACACCGGGGTGGGCCTTTTCCATTTCGTCGAGCAATACGACGCTGTACGGCTTGCGTCGCACCGCCTCGGTGAGTACGCCGCCCTCACCGTAACCGACATAACCGGGTGGCGAACCCATGAGCAGCGAGACCTTGTGCTCCTCCTTGAACTCCGACATGTTGATGACGGTCATGTTCTGTTCGCCACCGTATAGCAGGTTGGCGAGCGTGATCCCGGTCTCGGTCTTGCCGACGCCACTCGGGCCCGCGAGCATGAACACGCCGATCGGCTGGCGCGGATCGGCGAGATGGGCACGCGAGGTACGGATACTCTGCGCGATCGCATCCAGTGCGTGATCCTGACCGACGACGTACTCGCCCATGCGCTGCTTCAGGCTCAGCACGGCGTTGATCTCGTCCGACAACATGCGCCCGACCGGGATGCCGGTCCAGTCCGAGACGACCTTGGCGATGGCCTGACCGTCGACACAGACATGCATCAGCGGCGTCTCGCCCTGCAGCGTGCTGAGCTGCGCGTTCTTGTCTGTGAGTTCAGCGACCAGGCGCGCACGCTCGTCATCACTGAGGGCAGCCGCGCTGTCCGACGCCGCCGGCGCATCACTTGCGGCTTCCGCTTCCGCTTGCCCTGCGTCACCATCGCCGGCCGCTTCGCCTTCGAGCCGCGCGCGCAGCGCACG
>JAGRHA010000198.1 GCA_020445205.1 Gammaproteobacteria bacterium | reverse complement strand
CTGGTTGCGGCGGATACGTGCGATACCCTGCACCGTCAATGCGCGGTTGGTCGAGGCCTTGCGGCAGGCATCGCGACCGGCACCCGGAATCGATGATGCGCCGGACGTCGCACTCTTCACTGCGCGGTTGAGCCCCGGGGGGGCGGAAAAGAGTGCACTCGACCTGGCCACGGCGCTCGTTGCGCAGGGACACGCCGTGCATCTGTTCACGACGCTGGGTTCCGACAACGTCTGGTCGGCACGCGCCCGCAGTGCGGGCGTCCGCGTGGTGCATCTCCCCGAGTTCCTCCCGCGTGGTTGCTGGCTGGCATACCTCTGCCTCTATTTCGAGCGTGCAGCCGTTGCCGTACTGCACATCAGCAACAGTCATTGGATGTATGAAAACGTTCATGCGCTGAAGCGGCAGTTGCCGTCGCTGCGTGTGGTTTCGCAGTTGCATGCCGAGGGGCGGCCCGGCACACGCGACTATCTCTCACTGGCGGCCGACGCCGACGATGTCATCGACCGTCACAGCGTCATTTCGGCGTTTCTGCGTGGTCGATTGATTGCGCGTGAACATATCGACGCTGCAAAGGTGACCGTTGTGCGAACCGGTATCGACGTCGTCAAAGAGTTCGATGGGCAAAGCTACGGACGTGGCGATTGGCGGCAGCGGTACGGGATGCCACCCGATGCGCGGCTCGTTGTATTCGTGGGGCGATTTTCCGATATCAAGCGGCCCTTGTGCTTCCTTGATGTCGCGCAACTGGTGTTGGACCGTTTGCCGGCGACACGATTCGTCATGAAGGGAGAAGGGCCCCTGCTCGCGACCATCGAACGCCGACTGGCGTCGCAACCCGTGCTGGCAAGTGCCGTGTTGATCGAGGACGCGTCGGCACCCGTACAACCGCTCATGGTCGATGCCGACCTGTTGCTGTTAACCAGTGCGATGGAGGGCATCGCCTACGTTTCCTACGAAGCAATGGCGCTGGGCCTGGTTCAGATCAGCACGGCGGTTGGTGGACAAGCCGAACTCATTGCCGACGATTGTGGACGCCTCATCATGCCTGGTGAAGGCGAGGTGCAGCACTTCACCGATGCTGTCGTGGAACTGCTCGCAGATGATCAGCGACGTCGTGCGATGTCTGCAGCAGCACAACGGCGCATCCAGGTGTGGCCGGATATCGACGACATGGCCGCCGCGTACCGCCAGCTCTATCACGAACTGGTCGTGGCTACAGAAAGTGAGTGCGCGCGCAATGCTGCCGACTCGGCATGGCACACTGGGATAGGCGGATGACAGTGCAGCGTTGGGACTTGGCTGTCAGCCGATCGAGGTTCCTCATCGGGGCACACGGGGCAGATACACCAGAGGGTGTCGAGCCCTTCACCCCGATGCAGGGCCGTGTCTTGCCGGCGTTGGGCCACCGAAATTTCCCGTGGCAGAGGTCTGTGCTGTCAATCCCGTCTGTCGATGAGGGACGCATTGCTCTCAGCACACGTCGTGCGTGCGGTGCGGGGATCTGTGTTGACTCATACTCGATGCCTATACCCCGGCGACGCAGCGCGTTTCGCCGCGGATTGACCGCGCGCGGCGTCGATCACGCAGCGGTTGCTCGCGACGCACTCGTGTCTCGGTCGCCAAACGCTCGCCTGTCGCGGGTTCGCGCCCAATGACAGGGCAGATGCCACAGTCCGCGACAGTGCCGGGTTACGCTAATGACCTGGCCGCGAGGATAGCGTCCGTCTTGCGTGGGCTGCCGCGGGTGTGCACGCCAGTGCTGCTCGTCGTGCCGTTCTCCCTGGCGCGATCGGAGATCGAGCACCTGATGCACGTCGATGGCGTGGCCGGATACCTGTTCAGTAGTGATGACCCGCCATCGGCAGCGAACATCGCCCGCATCACCGCAGAGGGGGAGTGGCTGTTTCCAGCCGTCAAGGCGCGATCCGTTGTCTACCTCGGCTGGTCCAGGCTGATACGCCCACGGCGGCTGTACGAAGCCATGCTGCGTGGCATGTACCGTGTCACGGCAATCGACGCGACGGGCAAATGGCAGACCCAGCTCGTGCCACCTTGGTATGTGCGCTACTTGCGCACACGCTGGAACCAGTTCCAGGTCATGCGGCAGATCGAAAAGTCGCGCTCGCGAGTGATGCACTGGCCTGATACGAAACGCGCCACGGTGCAGGCGGCCATCGACGGCGTTCGCGCCAAGGCCGGAGCGAACGACAATACCGGTCCGATCCTGCAGGTCACGGGCAGCCTGGGTGCGGGTGGGGCGGAACGCCAACTGCTCAGCACAGTGATCGGTCTGGTGGAGCGTGGCCACGATGTGCAGGCGATGTGCCTCAATTGCGGTCATCGCGACATGGATTTCTACCTTGCGCGTCTCCGCGAGCATGTGCCGGTATTTTCCCTCGGTGATATCGCCGAGATGCTCATCCGATCCAACAGCGTACTTGCCGATGCCGCGACCAAGCGAATGCAGGATCCGCGCATACTGCGCCTGGTAGGCGCTCTGCCACTGACGCTGCGCGAACCCGTGCTCATCACGACACTGACATTCCTCGTCTTGCGGCCCTCGGTGGTGCATCTCTGGCAGGACGCGACGAATATCATCGGTGGCTTTGCTGCACTGCTGGCCGGTGTGCAGCGTATCGTTCTTGCCGGGCGGAGTTCGGCACCCCATCATTTCCTGTATCACGAGCGCTATCTGCAGCCGATGTACCGGCTGCTGTTGGACTATCCCGAAGTGATCCTGTTGAACAACAGCCACGCCGGCGCGACCAGCTACGCCGCGTGGCTCGGTATACCGACATCACGCATTGCGGTGATTCACAACGGTATCGATTCATCGGTCTTCCAGGCGGCACCCGGTGCGCGTGAGCGTTCGCGTGCGCAATGGGGACTGTCGGGCGCGGAACCCGTTGTCGGTGGCGTGTTGCGGCTGTCGTCGGAGAAGGACCCGCTACTTTGGCTCGAGACTGCCGCGCGTGTGCGTGAACGGATTCCGCAATGCCGTTTTGTGCTCTACGGTGATGGCGTCATGCAGAACGAGGTCGAGGCGCAGGCACAGGCGCTCGGCCTGGATGACGTGCTGCTGCTGCCTGGTGTGACCGACGACGTGCCGGCGGCGATCCGCGGCTTCGATCTGTTGCTGCTGACCTCCCGGCACGAGGGACTGCCGAATGTCTTGATCGAGGCGCAATCGCTCGGCTGTCCCGTGGTCACGACCGCTGTCGGCGGCGCCGCGGAAACGATCGATAACGGCAAGACCGGGTGGGCGGTGTCCGAGCGCTCGGCGCAGGCACTGGCGGAACGCTGTTGTGACGTGCTGCTCGATGACGCCTGGCGATCGGTGGCGCAGGTATCCGGTCCGGAACATATCGACCGACATTTTGGGCTCGAGCGCATGCTCGCCGATACCCGGCGTTTGTATGGGCAGTTGCCGGAGGGCGAGTGATGGCGCGGGTGTTGTTCGTGCTCGGTGGCGCACTCGACGTGGGCGGTGCGGAGAATCAGCTGATCGCTTTGGCACCGGCACTGCGGGTACGCGGGTTCAGCGTCTCCGTGTTGTGCCTGTGGCGGCGCGGATCACAGGCAGATCAGTTGTCGGACAGTGGCGTTGCCGTACATGCACTGCCGCGCTTTCTCGGTTATATGCGTGGCCCGTTCGCGAAACTCGCGCGTTTCGTCGGCGGCCTGTTCACGGTCAGGCAACGCATAGCGGCGGAGAATCCGGACATCGTGCATTTCATCCTGCCACACGGCTATCTCGTCGGTGGCCTGGCGGCAGGGGGCGGCGGGCGACATCGTTGCGTCATGAGCCGCCGTGGGTTGAACCGTTATCTCGATGGACGGCCGTTCACTCGCCGATTCGAGCGCTACCTGCATCGGCGCATGGATGCCCTGCTGGGCAACTCGTGTCGTGTCAGCATGCAGTTGTTGGACGAAGGTGGATCCGTCGACCGCGTCGGTCTGATTTACAACGGCCTCGCCGATTCCCGCTACACAAACCTGCCGCCGCGCGAGACGGCACGCCAAGTGTTGGATTGTCCGTGCGACGTACTGGTGATCGTCAAAGTCGCGAACCTCTGGGCTTACAAAGGGCATGCCGACCTGCTAGTGGCCTTGTCGCAGATG
>JAGRHA010000197.1 GCA_020445205.1 Gammaproteobacteria bacterium | reverse complement strand
GCAGTGCGCGCCTGCGCGGAATCGGGTTGCTGGTTACCTTCGCGATCCTGTTCGCGGCCGCGGGGTTCTCGTTGCTGCAATGGCTGCGTGCCGAAGACCAGCGTGCCGTCGCACAGGAAGAGGCGCAACGTGCCAATCGTGAAGCGGATCTCGCGACGGCGCGGCGGTTCGCGGCCGTTTCAGGGCAGGTGTTTGAAGACAATCCGGGGGAAACGGCACTCGCAGCGATGGTCGCGATCGATGCGCAAGAGCGGCAGGCGACTGCGGAAGGTGTACAGGCACTGCGGCGTGTACTCGATGTCACACCGAACCCGATGCGGGAAACAAAAGGGCCGGCCGACTGGCCAGGACTGCAGATCAGTCGTGACGGGCGTGTAGCGGCACATTTTCGCGAAAGTACGTGGAATGCCGATGGCGACGATGTCTCGCCGACATCGCGCGTACACGTGCTCGCGGGCGACAACCTGTCGAGCCAGTTCACGTTCGACGATGACGCGCTCGCCACGCCGCTGTTCAGCCCGGATGGGCGGTGGCTGGTCAGTGCCGGATTCAGCCGACACCTGACCGTCGTTGATGTCGCTACAGGTGCAACCTTGGTCGACGAGCGCGCACCGACGTCGCTCTGGCCCGCGTTCTCGCACGACAGTCGCACACTGTTCGTTGCCCGCTCCGATGGCATCATCGAACGCCGCGACGCACCGGACTGGGCGGTGAACGGCACGCTGCATTTTCCGGCGCCGCGTGATCGTGGGCACCCGGTGTTCGTCGGTGTCGGTGCCGGCGGACAGCAGTTGCTGATCAAGGATTTCAATCGTGCGGCCTACCTCGTGCCGACTGCACGTGGTGAGCCCGCGTTGCTGGAGGCGTACGAGGATGAACCCGCGTGGTTCGATACCAATAACGTCGTCGTCGCTGCTGTCGCGCGTGAACGGCCTTTGGGCGTCACTCAGCGCAGGCGTGGCCGTGCCGCGATATGGGACTTGCAAAGCGCACAGTCGCACCTTGTCTTTCAGGGCGCAGGCGGCGTGTCAGACGGTGCCATCGATCCCGGGGGTGATTGGCTCGCGACGGCATCCCATAGCGGCAAGGTGGTGCTGCGTCACATCGACGATGGTGCGGCTTTTCGCACCTTCGCGCATGGCGGGCCGTTCGACCACCTGGATGTATCGGCGGACGGCCAACGTCTGGCCACGGCAGACAGCGAAGGCCGCGTGATCGTCTGGGATGTCGATAGCGATGATCCGGCCGCACGCTACACCGCCGCTGCGGCCGTCGAGGCGCTCGCTTTCGACGGTGCAGACGGCAGCCTGCTGATCGGCACCCGCGACGGGTACCTGCTGCGAATCGAGGCGGCTTCGGGCCGCGAACTGGCGCGACGGCAGTTCGACGGTGCGGTCGCAGCGATCGCGGTTGGCGGCGAACGGGGATCGATTGCCGTGAGCATCCGTGCAAGTGACGCCGAGATGCATTGGGAAGACGCCGTTTTCATCGACCGTGACACGGGGAGAGAGCGTGCACGTCTCACGCGGAATGGTGATTTCACGCTACAGCAACTCGATCCCGGCGGCGCCCGCCTGGCCACGTTTGACAAACAGCGTCGCGCCGTCGAGATATGGGATACCGCATCGGCGAAGCGGATCGCCGTGGTCAGCGACGTACACGCCCGCGCGTTGCACTTCAGTGGCGATGGTCGGCGTCTGCTCGTTGATGGCGACTCCGACCGTGTGGCCGTCGCCGACGCGCAGACGGGCGCGCTGCTCTACGAACTGGGCGAACCCGGCGGCGTTGCCCATGTTGTCGTGCCGCCCGGCGGAAATCATGCCATCACACAGGGGCCCGATGGCACGATTCGCGACTGGGACCTGCTGAGCGGTGACGCATCGTGGTTGCGCCGCTTCGATACGGCACAGGGGCAGCCTCGGTTCAGTACTGACGGGCGGCGCTATGTGGTACGTAATGCCGACGCGGGCACTGCCGATGTCATCGCCAGCGACAACGGACAGCGCGTGTCGTCGATCGCCGTCCCTGCGGGCGCCGCAGTCACCTTGTCGTCCGACGGCTCGAGCGTGGTCGTCAGTGCGCAGACCCCGGATGCGAGTGTGCCGATGGGGCGACGCACGGCTATCGAGGTGTGGAACGTCGACACCGGCAGCCGCACGCACACGCGGCACTTCGCAACGCCGATCGTTTCGGTCGTCGCGCTCCATCACGGGACGTTTGCGATCGGCAGTCGTATCGTCGGCCCTGAGCGACATGCGCGGCTCGACATCATCGACGGACCGACCGGCCGCATCGTTTCAACCGACGAGCAATCCGGTCCCGATCAGATCAGGGCCGTGGCCGTAAACGGCGATACGCCGTGGTTGCTCGTGGCGTCGGACGAAGCCGTCGAACTGCGCGACAGTCGTGACGGCCACACACTCTGGCAGGTGGCGCCGGTTGCGTACATCGAGCATGCCGTCTCCGTACGCGGCGGCAGCATGCTTGCGATGGCGGCGAAAGCGGCGCGATGGGACGGTGCGTGGGAGATCCATCTCCACGACGCGAACACCGGCGCGCGCATTCGCACTTTGCCTATCGGAGGTTACCCGCGCGCACTCGCGGTTACGGCCGACGACGCGCATATCATTGTCGCAGGGGAGGGCGATGACTGGCGTGGCTTGCGTGTATGGCGGCTCGCAGATGGCGCCCTCGTGCGCGAGGTCGAGGTGGATGCAAGCCCGATGCAGCTGTTCGCACTTGCCGATCCCGACCTCGTCGCGGTCCGCGACCTGGCGAGCAACCTGCGTGTGTGGCGCCTGTCCAATGGCCAACTCATGCAGCGCATTGCCCACCAACGAACCGCGGAGCGGGTGGCCGTTGCGCGCAATGCCCCACGTGCGCTCACGTCCTCGGGTGCATCGCTGCGCCTTTGGGACCTCACATCGGGCGGAGAGATCGGCCACCATGTCGCCGACGGCGAGGCAGTGTCGCCCAGCTTGAGCCCCGATGGCCGGCAGGTCGCCTATATCGCGGAACGTGCGCGCAAGACGCAAGAGGGAGGTGCGTACCGTGTCGCGATGCTCTGGCAGCCACAAAGCGATGCCGAACCGGCCATGCTGCCTATCGATGCCGTGCAACGTCTTGCGTTCGATGCCAGCGGTCGCTACCTGTTGCTGCAGGGCAAGGACGGTGCATTCCTGCGCGTGGTGGACGTCGCGACCTTACGCACCGTAAAAACACTTGCCCCCCAGCGCGCGGGCAAGATCATCGCCGTCGACAGCACCACGGACGGTGACGCCGTACTGGTCACGGAAGAGGCAGCCTATCCCTACAGAGGACTCACGCTGCGCCGGCACACTCTGCGCCTGTATGCGCTGCCCGCGCTTACGGAACTCGCACGCACCGATGTCTACTGGGCGCGGTCATTTGCGATCGCCGGCGGACAGGAAATCGCTGCGCTTGGCCCAGATCAACGTTGGCGTACGTTCGATCCACGTCGCACCGGCGTGGACCGCCAATTCCCCGGAGAGGTGTCGTTTGAGTTGCTTGCGGCACCAGGATCGGAACGTCTGCTTGCGCCGCGATACGAAGCGCTCGATGTCGTGGATGTCAGCAGCGGCGAGCAGCACACGCTATTCGACGTGAGTGCTCCGGACTTCGTCGCGGCCAGTGATTTCGATCGCACGGGCAAGTTTGCCGTGGTGTCTGTGGCCAGAGGACGCGGCGCCGATCAGCGTGGCGAGCTGCTGATCATCGATGCGCACAGTGGCGCGGTCCGCGCGCGACGCTCGCTCGCCCGCGCCCTGCATGCCGTGCACTTCGTCGCCAACGGCGAGGTCGTCGTCGCATCTGTAATGCAGCGCAGCGGTATTCCGACAGAGAGCGGCGAGTCCCTTCTTCACTGGCGCTGGCGCGATGACACGCTGACCATGCTTGAAGACAGCAACCCGGTCCGTGGACTCGGTGTTGCCCGTGACGGCAGCCTGTTCGCGACTGCCGAGGGTTTTGTCGATGATGACAAAGACACAGCCATCGGCGAGCGGCGGTTAAGGCTCTGGCGCGCACTGGATGGCACAGAGGTCGCGCGTGTGCCCCTAACGTTCAATGTCTACGCGCTGACGTTCTCACAGGATGCACAGTATCTCGCTGCCAGCAGTTACAACGAGGTTGCGCTCATCCGTACGCAGGAAGGGCGTGTCGTGAATGATTTCGGCACCAGCAGTGAAGACGGCGCTGGTGCGGACGCCGGGCCTGCCGACCTCGGTGGTCGGGGTGCCGTGTTCGCTGCGGCGGGCAGGCTGTTGATCGTCGGCCAGGAGTCCGGTTTGTTCGTGTTCGATACGCAGACACAGCAGGTCTCGCGCCTTCATCAGGGCACGCCGGTCAAGCGTATGACGATCTCCGACGATGGCCGTTTTCTCGCGACATCCGGCGACCGCTTCATCACAGTATGGGATACGGTTATCGGCGAAGCGGTCGCCAGACTCGAGACCGGTCCGCTCAGTACATTCGCCTTTGGCGGTAAGAATGGTTTGGCGCTGTTCGCGGTCCGCGACCACCGCGTATCGCAGCTCGTTTGGCAATCCGACCCCCTGATTGAGCTGGCGTGTGAGCAGTTCGCATCCGGTGACTGGCGCAATGGTCGCGGAAGGCTCGTCGGCGACACGCGTCCGCACCGATGTGAGCGATGAGAGCGGCAACGTCCATTGCGCACGAAGTGTCGTTCGTGCCCATGGCGGCCATGCTGCAGTAGCTCAAAAGCGCCGGATTGCGGCCGCACGTGCGCCAACCCACGTGAACCCGCAACGCCGATCCACGGCACCGCATCCGAATGAAGGGCTGCGGCGCGTGCATGGCGATGATCTTAGTGTTTTGCCGGGGTGGCGACGCGGCGT
This sequence comes from Gammaproteobacteria bacterium, assembly GCA_020445205.1. GTDB lineage: Bacteria > Pseudomonadota > Gammaproteobacteria > Chromatiales > Chromatiaceae > Thiosocius. The sequence continues at coordinate 208 of JAGRHA010000197.1, read as the reverse complement.
TATTCGGTCTGGGACGGGCAGAAACTCGGCCCACCGCGCGTGCCGAGCATCGGCAGTCAGATTGGTCAACACGCGCTGAGTTTCGGCGGCATCGCCGAGGATCAGCTCATCGTCGTTTGGGGTGGCGGCAACGACGTGATCTTCGCGCGCAAGGAGCGCGACATCGTGGCGGCCGTGGCCGCTGTGTCGACCCACATCCAGACCCTCG
>JAGRHA010000196.1 GCA_020445205.1 Gammaproteobacteria bacterium | reverse complement strand
GGATCGTTGAGCAGCGCCTGCAGCGCCGCGCTGACATCGAACAGCGTCACATCGACGCCCGCCGCCGCGAGCTGGAAGGCGAGTGTGGCGTTGAACGCCTGACTCAATGCCGTGAGATACGCGGACAGCGCTGCCGGGCTGCCAAAGGCGGCAAGCAGCTGTTGGCCAAGGAGCGGGTTCACAGGCGTATTGCCTTGTGCGAACGGCGTCACGCCAAGGTCCGGCAGGTTTATGACGACGACATTGCTCGCGCCCGCGTTGACCAGGTCGATGGCAGCCGTGGCTACATTGGTGGCGACGTTCTGTGCGAACGCCAGAGTTGTCGCCACGCTGGTCGGCGCCAACGGGTCGATGAAAGGCGAAAACAGCATGTCGTTGGCGCCTGCCCAGACCACATGTGCCGCATTCACGTCGACCGGACCGGCCGCGTAGAACTGCATCTGCTGCTGCAGGCCGGGGATGCCGACCGCCATGCCGCCGCCCATCACGTTGAACAGATCATTGGCGTTTGAGACCGTCTGCCCGGCAACCGTATAGTCACCCGAGAACGCGCCCGCCACGGCGTAGTTGTCGACGAACCCGGTACCGGCGAGACCGCTGGTGCCGGTCGCGATCGCGGCAGCTGTTGCATGGTTGACGGTGAGCCCAAGATCGGCGGCGACATAGTCGGTCCACACCGGGCCATCCGAAAAACGCCCTTGGTAATAGATGCCCAGTGGTGGCGTCACGCCACCGCTGAGTGCGAACAGGTTTTGCGTATCGGACAGACTGTCTCCGACCACAACGGCATGATCGATGTTGTTGGCCACTGCCGCACCACACAACAGGGCAGCCAGCGCGAGTGTTTTCCCAGCCATCGCTTTGTACATTCTTTGACTCCTTGGTTTGCACGTCCGGCGGCGCAGCATCCGTGATCACGGTGTGCGGGCATCGTCACCGGAGCTTGTTATTCGGCCCGTTGCCGACGATCGTGCGGCCGACCGTGTGTTCTCCCCACGGCCGCACGACGCCTTCGCGGCAACGGGCGTTGTCGCCCAAGCGTCGATCGTAGCACTAACCCCGAGCGCGCGGGCCGGAACGACGGGGTGGCATCATCCGGCGAAAAAGCGCGGCAGAACGGGACACTTTCGGCTGCGGCGCTGCCTCGCCAGGCGGGCGCAACGCGGCATACACCGTTCCGGGCAGGCGCCGATGCCTGGTGGCACCGCCCCCGCCCCCAACGCGCCGGCACGTCGTTACCAGATCCGGGTCTTTTCGTAGACGTGGGTGATGCGGCTGCCGTCCCAGACGTAGGACAGGTGCGGCCCCTGGCGCGGAATGGTCACAGCCGGCGGCCGCAGCGCGGCGATGCATTGGCCGCCCGCATCACGCACCGAGCGATAGACGATGCCCCAGGCCCGGGCCGAGCGCAGTTCGCGCGCGAACACCTGCGCAACGGGATAGCTGACCAGGTCCGGATCATGCAATTCGTCGAAACCGACGCGGATATCGTGCAGCGGTCTGGCGATCTCCCCGACATAGACGCGCATATCGATCTCGCCGGCGTCTTCGGCCGTAAAGGACAGAAACCGCTCGCGGTGGAATCGCGTCTCGGCGATCGCCGTGTGCAGCGAATCACTCGCGTAGTAGACGCCGTAACTGCCGTCGGTGAAACGGCTCGCCACCCCGACGTGGGTGAACGCCGACATCACGGGCGACGATCCCGGACCGGCCACGCGGTCCTCGGGGGCGACCAGCAGGATGTCGCCGGCCTCGTCGCGCAAACGGTCGTTGGTCAGGCTCTCGATGTAGAACAACGCCTCCATGAGATCGGCGTCGACCAGCGATTCGAAGAAGTTGATCGGCGGGTATTCGGACGAAACGATGCGGTACTGGTGCGCCCAGTCGGGCAATACGACCTCTGGCACCGGCGTCAGTGGCCGCGCTGCGCGTCGAGGTAGCGGCGGACGTCGGCGATATCCACCACGCTGCCACCGAGCATGCGATCGAGTGCGCTCTGGCCTTCGAAAAGTGGGGCGGCATTCGGTTTCCGCACCCATTCGTCCGCCGCGCGCGGCGATGGCAACAGGATGTTCAGTGCTTTGTAGATACCCAGCAGGTAGCTGATACGGTCGAGCACGTCGCGGCCGAGACGCCGCGCGGTACGCTCGGCCTTCCACTTGAAAAAGGTCGACTCGGGGGGGCTCCCAAGCAGCGTGCGTTCCTGTGCCGCCGTGAGTCCCCAGCGCTGCGCCAGATTGAAGAACCCTTGCAGGGCAGCGCTGGCGATGCGCGCCGGATCGTGAACCGGCTGATCATGCTTGAGTGCGCGCATGGCGACTCCATAAATACAGTAAAGTTATAATCTACTCCTAGTATAGAGTTAAGAGTCGCGAAGTAAAGCCCGAATGACCGCCGCAACCCGACACCGCGCGCCGCCGCTGCAGGCGACGGCACAGCACCAGCCGGATCCAGAGGCGGACAAACGACGATGGCACAGAGGCAATGGCGGCCGGTCGACACCCGCGGGGCGTCAGCGATGCGTGCCGCACGCTCGTATGAGAGGGTGAAACGCTTGGCATGACGCGAATAAAGAAACAAAAAAGGGGTTGGCCAAAAAACAAACAAAAAAAGGAGTCGGCTTGGATTCAAGAATCAAGTGCAACGCGGATGAGTCCGCCGTCCAGCTCCGTTTCCATCATCTCCTGAGGGGTCCTGAACCCAAATCGTTTGCGAGGCCGCGTGTTTAGCAACCAGGCGATGTGGTCAAGTTCGGCCTGGGTGTAAATCGACAAGTCCTCCCCCTTGGGCAAGAACTGACGTAGCAGGCCATTGATGTTCTCGCTGCTCCCACGTTGCCAGGGGGCGTTTCGGTCCGCAAAGTAGACCTTCAGGTTCAAGCACTTCGACAGCAGTGGATGCTCTGCCATCTCCGCCCCCCGGTCATACGTCATGGACAGTCGCAGGAAATCCGGCAGGCTTTTCATGTTGGCCGCGAATCCTTCCCGCACATCGGGCGCAGACTTGCTTCGCATCCTGCTCAGTATCAGATAGCCGGTTTTTCGCTCCACGAGTGTGCCGACACAAGACTTGTTCATGGCGCCGACGATCAAGTCGCCTTCCCAATGCCCTGCGATTTCACGCGAATCCACGTCCAGCGGGCGGTTGGCAATCAGCTGCTCCGGGGCAATCTTCAAACTACTGTAGCAACTGTCCTTCGATCCACGTGCCCCCCGTTTCGACTTGGCTCTGCGCAATGAACTCACGAGCAATTTCTTCAGCTCCCCCTTGGGGTAGGCATAGATATGTGCGTAGATCGTTTCTGTGCTGACCTGCATGGGAAGTTGCTGGGGATAGCGCTTCTTGAGCGAGAACGAAATCTGTTCGGGTGACCATTTTTGGTCGACCAAGTGCGATTCAACAAGTGTGCGCAGAAACGGGGTCGAGGCGATTTTTCGCGGCCTTCGACTATGTTGTCGGCGCTGTTGATAGCTTTTGCTGGCCGCTGTCGCGCAGTAGACTCGCCCGCCGCAGAGATTGCGTCTGAGCTCCCTCGACAGGGTCGAGGGGCTGTGGCCCAGACACTCGGCAATCTGACGCAGGCTCACGCCTCGTTGCCGCTCGAGCATGATGACTGCCCGTTCTTCCGGGCTTAGGTGTCGGTAGCCGTCCATTTGCGCCAGACCGTCGTTGCGTGTTGCACTTGCAACTGGAGTTTAAGCGGCCCCCTTTTCTCCGCATTTTTCTGCAACCCATTTTCCTGGCGTGACGCGCATCATCCCGTCACTGCGGCGCAGTCAGTTCAGCATGCCCTCGCGCTCGATGAAGGCGATGATCTCGTCGACCCCGGTCCCGTCCTTGAGGTTGCTGAACACCCAGGGTCGCTCGCCGCGCATGCGCCGCGTGTCGCTCGCCATGACGTCGAGTGACGCGCCGACATACTGCGCCAGATCGATCTTGTTGATGACCAGCATGTCGGAACGCGTGATGCCCGGCCCGCCCTTGCGCGGGATCTTCTCGCCCTCGGCGACGTCGATGACGTAGATGGTCAGATCGGCGAGTTCGGGGCTGAAGGTTGCCGACAGGTTGTCGCCGCCGCTTTCGATGAACACGACCTGCAGCGCCGGAAAGCGCTGTTGCAGATCGTCGACCGCGGCCAGGTTCATCGATGCATCCTCGCGGATGGCGGTGTGTGGGCAGCCACCGGTCTCGACGCCGACGATACGGTCGAATGGCAGCGCCTCGGCACGCATGAGGATCTGCGCATCCTCCTGCGTATAGATGTCGTTGGTCACCACGGCGATGTCGTAACGCGCACGCAGGCGCTTGCACAGCACCTCGAGCAAAGCCGTCTTGCCTGAACCGACCGGCCCGCCGACACCGACGCGCAGCGCCTGCCTGTTTACACTCATGTGATTCCTCGTCGTCGTGGCCGTCGCTCCGCGCTCAGGAGCGGAACAGGCGTGTGTATTGCGTCTCGTGGCGTGCGCTGGCGATCGCCAGCGCTGGCGCGGCGGCGCCGATCTCGTCATCGTCGACGTTCAAGGCCCGGTCGACGGCGTCAGGCAGCGTCGCGGCCAGGCGCAGCTGTACACGCTGTCC
>JAGRHA010000195.1 GCA_020445205.1 Gammaproteobacteria bacterium | reverse complement strand
TGCGAACAGGCGATCTCGGTTACGTCGACACGGACGGTTACGTGTTCATGGTGGATCGCAAGAAAGATATGGTGATCGTCAACGGCATGAACGTCTACCCGCGCATGATTGAAGAGGTGCTGTACCAGCATCCGGCCGTGCTCGAGGCAGCGGTTGTCGGCGAACCCAATGCGCGGCACGGAGAGATTGTCGTTGCCTATCTGGTGGCCAACGACGGCGCGGCGGTGGCGGATGCGGATATGCGTGATTTCTGCCGTCGGTTGCTCGGCCCGCACCAGGTCCCGCGTCGGTTCGAGTGGCGCGACAACTTACCCAAGAACGCGACCGGCAAAATCCTCAAGCGTGAGCTGCGCCGTGCGGGCGAGATCGAGCGTGGAGTCGATCTGAGTCGGTGAGCGGGGTTTGCCCGGCAAACGAGGGATTTGTCCTGGCGCAGCGTCACCGACCGGTCTGATGCGCATCACTGGCCGTGCGTATTGCGGGAGAGCTGACGCGCCAGTAGATCCAGGCGACGGCCGACAGCCAGAGCGTCGCCAACCAGCCGGTGACGTGATCATAGCCGCCGGCGATCCACGGTGACGGTGCACCGTCGACCAACGTCGGATCGGTCAGGTATTTGAAAAGCTTGATACTCATTACCCACCCGGCGTGAATGCCGATCGCCCAGACGACACTGCCGGTACGCTCACGAATCATGCAGAAGAACACACCGGCGACGAACAGCGTGGTCAGGCTGTCGGCGAATACGGAGGCTTCGGTGAGGCGTGCAAAGCCACCGAAGAGCATCGAGAACGCGTGGGCATGATCGAACGGGTTGTCGCCGAGCGGCTCAGGTTTGACGAAGTGGAGCGCGGCGTAGAGCGTGGCGATCAGCAGCGCGCTGGGCCAGAACGCCATCGACCGTCGCAGCCCGGTCTGCATCAGCCCGCGGAAGAAGGTCTCTTCGATCAGGCCGACGGCAAGCCCGGACAGCGCGCCCGAGACGATCGTCTTGGCAACATAGGCGGCTGTCGCCTTCGATGCGGGAATCGCCAGGTGGTGCATGCCAGTGAGCGTTTCGGCAACCGCGAGCACGGCGAGGATGGCACAGCCGGCGAGGAAACCCAGACCGAGTTGCCGCCATCCCTCGGTGCGGGGGGCGGTGAACCCGGCGGCTTCCCAGCTGTTCAGCCGGATGCGCTGGAGGAACCACGGCAGCGCCAACAACGCGGCCAACATCGCAAGGCGGTAAAGGCTGCTGGCGGGTTCCAGTCCGAGATGCGCGAACAGGGCGGGGTGTGCCCAGGGTACGAGCGCGGCTGCCAATAGCAGCAAACCGAAAATATAGCCTAAAAACAATAGGTAAATACGCATTGCTCGGGTAATTAGGCAAACAGCGATCGTTGTTTTTGGAGGTGCGTACTCTTGCTATAATGCGCGATTCGCACCGACCTGGCGAAAGTGGCGGAACTGGTAGACGCGCTGGATTTAGGTTCCAGTGGGGTGACCCGTGAGAGTTCGAGTCTCTCCTTTCGCACCAAGCGGTGGCGGTCGTCGGGCGCGGTGCGTGAAAGCACCTTACACATGTTAAACGAACGAGAGCAACGGGCAGTAGAGCTGCTGGAGAGTATTGGAATGCAAGTTTCTGTAGAGTCGGGCGAAGGCCTCGAGAAGCGACTTTTGGTTGATCTGCCGGCAGGTCGGGTGTCGGAGGCGATGGAAAAGAAGCTGCGCGAGCTGGCACGACATGTGCGCCTCGACGGGTTTCGTCCCGGCAAAGTGCCGATGCGCACGATCCGCCAGCGCTTCGGTGAGCAGGTTCGCCAGGAAACCTATGGAGCCCTGATTCAGGAAACCCTGTACGAGGCGGCCAGCCAACAGAAACTCATGCCCGCCGGTGAACCGCAGGTCGAACTGCGTGATGCCGCCGAAGAAGGTGGTCTCGGTTACACGGCGATCTTTGAGGTCATGCCCGATGTCAGCGTCGGCGACCTGTCGGGACAGAGCATCAACCGGGTCGTCGCCGAGGTTGGCGAAGGCGATATCGACGAAATGATCGAGAAGCTGCGCAAGCAGCGCACGGTTTGGAACGACGTCGATCGCGGTGCAAACGACGGCGATACCGTGCATATCAACTTCAAAGGCATGATCGACGGCGAAGCCTTCGAAGGCGGCAGTGCAGAGGATGTGCCGCTGGTGCTGGGCTCCGGCGCCATGATCGACGGTTTTGAATCGGGACTGCTCGGTGCCAAACCCGGTGACGAGCGTACGCTTGAGGTCACCTTCCCCGACGACTATCGGGCGACCCATCTGGCGGGCAAGCCGGCGACCTTCGAAGTCAAGGTTCTGCGCGTCGCCGAGCCGCAGCTGCCGGAAATCGACGAAGAGTTCGTCAAGGCGTTCGGCGTTGCCGACGGCACTGTCGAGGCATTGCGCGAGGATGTGGCGAAGAACATGCGTCACGAGCTGAAGCAGAAACTCGCGGGCATGACGAAAGAGAAGGTCATGGACGCGCTGATTGCGGCCAATCCGATGGACGTGCCCAAGGCGCTGGTCGGTCAGGAGGCGGAGCGTATGAAGCAGCAAATGTTGCAGGAAATGCAGCAGCGTGGTCAGCGTAGCAGTGTCGATCTGCCGGCGAGCGTATTCGAAGACCAGGCACGGCGTCGCGTCCACCTGGGCCTTCTCGTATCTGAGATCATCGAGCAGCAGGGCATCAAAGCCGACGAAGATGGGATTCGCGCGACAATCGCGGAGTTGGCGGAATCGTATGAGGACCCGCAGGAAGTCATCGATTATTACCTGCAGGATGCCAACGCGCGGCGCAGCATCGAGAACCTGGTGCTGGAAAATGCCGTTGTCGATTGGGCTCTCGCCCAGGTACAGGTCAACGACGAGACGAAGTCGTTCTCCGAGGTCATGGATAAGGCCTGAAACAGTGGGCTTGCCGAGGTCGATGTTTGGCGGTAGGTTCAAGGAACCTTTTCTACTTCCGATAAGCGATTTATGAACAATCTGGACACGGTGAATCTGGGCCTCGTCCCCATGGTGGTCGAGCAGAGCGCGCGCGGTGAGAGGGCATACGACATCTATTCGCGCCTGCTCAAGGAGCGCGTGATTTTTTGCGTTGGCCCGGTTGAAGATCACATGGCCAATCTCATCGTGGCCCAGCTGCTGTTCCTCGAATCGGAGAATCCGGACAAAGACATCCACCTGTACATCAACTCTCCCGGTGGGTCGGTGACGGCGGGGCTTGCGATCTACGACACGATGCAGTTCATCCGGCCTCACGTGACGACGATGTGCATCGGCCAGGCGGCCAGTATGGGCGCACTGCTGCTGGCTGGTGGCGAAAAAGGCAAACGCTACGCACTGCCGCATTCGCGCATCATGATCCATCAGCCTCTGGGTGGTTTTCAGGGGCAGGCGACGGATATCGAGATCCATGCCAAGGAGATCCTGTTGATCCGCGAGAAACTCAACAAGATCCTCGCGCACCACACGGGACAGGATCTTCAGCGCATCGAGCAGGACACCGATCGCGACAATTTCATGAGTGCCGAACAGTCCGTCGCGTACGGCCTGATCGACCAACTGCTCGACCGCCGGCCCGGCGACGTGCAGGGCACGAAATAGCCGCGCACGACGGGTGGCTTGTTATCCAGGGCCTTTGAGATATTATCGAGAAATATGGCGGTTGGCCGGCGTAGTCGGGCGAACCGATGGTGCGGGCACGCCGATGGGGGCAGGAAACCATGAGTGACGACAAAAAGCAGGGCAAAGGAGACGACGGCAAGCTGCTGTATTGCTCGTTCTGCGGCAAGAGTCAGCACGAGGTTCGCAAACTCATTGCCGGCCCGTCGGTGTTCATCTGTGACGAATGTGTCGAGCTCTGCAACGACATCATCCGTGAAGAGATGCAGGAACACGTCAAGGAGTCGAGCGACAAGCTTCCGATTCCTGCAGAAATCAACGCCACGCTCGATCAGTACGTCATCGGTCAGGTGCGCGCCAAGAAGGTGCTGTCGGTTGCCGTTTACAACCATTACAAGCGCCTCGAGGCAAAGAGCAAGAAGGACGACGTCGAGATCGCGAAGAGCAACATTCTTCTGATCGGCCCCACGGGATCCGGTAAGACGTTGTTGGCCGAAACGCTGGCGCGTTTGCTCAATGTGCCGTTCACGATTGCCGATGCCACGACGCTCACCGAGGCGGGGTACGTCGGTGAGGACGTCGAGAACATCATCCAGAAGTTGTTGCAGAAATGCGACTATGACGTCGAAAAGGCGCAGACCGGGATCGTCTACATCGACGAGATCGACAAGATCTCTCGGAAATCGGACAACCCGTCGATTACGCGCGACGTTTCGGGTGAAGGGGTCCAGCAGGCACTGCTCAAGCTGATTGAGGGCACTGTGGCGTCGGTACCACCGCAGGGTGGACGCAAGCACCCGCAGCAGGAGTTTCTCCAGGTCGATACCGGCAACATTCTGTTCATCGTCGGTGGCGCGTTTGCGGGCCTCGACAAAGTGATTCGTGACCGCTCCGAGAAGGGCGGTATCGGGTTCTCTGCCGAGGTGCGCAGCAAAGAGGACAAGCGCAAGGTGGGCGAGATCCTCTCCAACGTCGAGCCTGAAGATCTGATTCGTTACGGACTCATTCCAGAGTTCGTCGGTCGACTACCGGTGGTTGCGACGCTCGAAGAACTCGATGAAGACGCGCTCGTGATGATTTTGACCGAGCCGCGCAACGCGTTGATCAAGCAATACCAGCGGCTGTTCGAAATGGAAGGCGCCGAACTCGAAGTACGCGACGATGCATTGCGTTCGATTGCGCGCAAGGCGATGGAGCGTAAGACGGGCGCGCGCGGACTTCGCACCATTTTGGAGCATGTGCTGCTCGATACGATGTACGATCTGCCGTCGTTGGAGGACGTCAGCAAGGTCGTCATCGACGAAGCTGTGATCAAGGGCGAATCTGCTCCGTACATCATCTTTGGTGGTGGCGCCGAGCAGAGACAGCTCGCTGCGTCAGACTGATTCGCCGTTATCCGCTATCCGCAACCCTGGCTGTTCTCCAGCCAGGGTTTCGTTTGTCTCAAATATTCGAATATCGCCGATTCCGGTGACACGTCACGTTATCGTGGACCTGGGTGAATTTTTTTTTGAATACGGGTCATTTCGCAGGTTGAAATTGTGCCGATGAGGCTGCATCTTCGGCTGATGGCCTGGTGTTGACGCACTCGGTACTAAACTTGCCTAGATTCATGCTGCACAGTCGTTGCGGCGCCGGAGGTTTTGCATGGGACAGGAAGATACTGGAGTTGGCGTGCGCGATGAGGTGCCGAGTGCTGTCCCGGTGCTCCCGTTGCGTGATGTCGTGGTTTATCCGCACATGGTCATCCCGCTGTTCGTCGGTCGGGAAAAGTCGATCAAAGCACTCGACGCTGCCATGGCCGACAACAAGCAGATTCTCCTGGTAGCGCAGAAGAGCGCCGACGTCGACGAACCGCAACCGGCGGACATGTACGAAATCGGAACGCTCGCGAGCATCCTGCAGTTGCTCAAACTGCCTGACGGCACCGTGAAGGTCCTCGTCGAAGGCGGCGAACGCGCTGTCATCCGCGAGGTGTCCTCAGAGAACGAATTTTTCGTCGCGGAAATCGAATCTGCCGAAGACGTGGTGGAGTTGCCCGAGCGCGAGATGGAAGTGCTCATGCGTTCGGCAACGGCGCTGTTCGACCAGTACGTCAAGCTCAACAAGAAGGTGCCACCCGAGGTCCTGACATCACTCGCCAGCATCGACGAGGCATCACGCCTGGCCGATACCATGGCGGCGCACATGGCGCTCAAGCTCGACGAAAAACAGCATGTGCTCGAGATGTTCAATGTGCGTGAGCGGCTCGAACACCTGATGGCGCTCATGGAAGGTGAGAACGACATCCTGCAGATGGAGAAGCGCATCCGTGGTCGCGTCAAGCGACAGATGGAGAAGAACCAACGCGAGTACTATCTGAACGAACAGATGAAAGCCATCCAGAAGGAGCTGGGTGAACTCGACGAGGCGCCGAACGAACTCGAAGACCTCGCCGACAAGATCGAAAAAGCCGGCATGAGCAAGGAGGCCAAGAGCAAGGCCAGCGCCGAACTCAACAAGTTGAAGCTCATGTCGCCGATGTCTGCTGAAGCGACGGTGGTGCGCAACTATATCGATGCGCTGGTCAACGTACCGTGGAAGAAGCGCTCGAAGGTGCGCAACGATATCACCAAGGCCGAAGAGGTGCTCGACACCGATCACTTCGGCCTGGAAAAGGTCAAGGAGCGTATCCTCGAATATCTCGCCGTTCAGCAGCGCGTACGCAAGCTCAAAGGGCCCATTCTTTGTCTCGTCGGGCCGCCGGGCGTGGGTAAGACCTCGCTCGGGCAGTCGATAGCACGTGCCACCAACCGCAAGTTCATTCGCATGGCCCTGGGCGGTGTTCGCGACGAGGCGGAGATCCGCGGCCACCGCCGCACCTACATCGGGGCGATGCCTGGCAAGATCGTGCAGAACCTCACCAAAGCGGGAACCAAGAATCCCTTCTTCCTGCTCGACGAGATCGACAAGATGGCGATGGATTTCCGCGGCGATCCGGCATCGGCATTGCTCGAGGTGCTCGATCCCGAGCAGAACCATACGTTCCAGGATCACTACCTCGAAGTCGATTTCGACCTGTCCGAGGTGATGTTCGTGGCGACCGCCAACAGCATGAACATCCCGCCCGCGTTGCTCGATCGCATGGAAGTGATCCGCCTGTCCGGTTATACGGAGGACGAGAAGGTCAGCATCGCCGAGAACTATCTCATTCCGAAGCAGATCAAGAACAACGGGTTGCACGATGACGAGGTCATCGTCAAGGAAGGCGCGGTGCGCGACATCGTGCGCTACTACACGCGCGAGGCTGGCGTGCGTAACCTCGAACGTGAAGTCTCGAAGATTTGCCGCAAGGTTGTTAAAGACATCCTGCTGCAGCCCAAGAAGGGCAAAGGTGTCGTCGTCACACCCAAGAACCTCGACAAGTACCTCGGCGTGAAACGTTTCCGCTATGGCCGCGCAGACGAACATGATCAGGTCGGTCAGGTCACGGGTCTCGCGTGGACCGAGGTCGGCGGCGAGTTGCTGCGCATCGAAACGGCGCTGACACCGGGTAAGGGCAGGCTGACACACACCGGGCAGCTGGGCGATGTGATGAAAGAATCGATCCAGGCCGCGATGACAGTGATCCGCAGTCGTGCCGCAGCGCTCGGGCTCGATGATGACTTCTATCAGAAGAGGGACGTGCATATCCACGTCCCCGAAGGTGCCACGCCGAAAGACGGCCCGAGTGCAGGTATCGGCATGGCGACGTCGTTGGCCTCGGCGCTCACCGCCATCCCTGTAAGGGCGGATGTCGCGATGACGGGCGAGATCACTTTGCGTGGCGAAGTGCTGCCGATCGGCGGTCTCAAAGAGAAGCTGCTTGCGGCACATCGTGGTGGTATCCAGATCGTCATCATTCCCGAAGAGAACGAGCGCGATCTGGTGGAGATACCGAAGAACATCAAACAGAATCTCGACATCCGGCCCGTTCGATGGATCGACGAAGTGCTCGAGATTGCGCTCGCTGAACGGCCGACGCCGCGCACGTCGTCGGAACCGGAAGAGGTAAAAACCTCTGATAATTCAGACGATGCTGGCGAAGATGGTCAAGATGCCTTGCGGCCGCATTGAATTCGCCGAGCGAGACTGGTAGAAAAGTGCAGGGTGCGCATGCCGGCATGGTATGCAGCACCGCTGCTTGACACTTTTTTTTCGCGGCTGGTATAAAGCTGCCCGCACAAAAAGTCAGCCGAACTGACTCACCCGATTCCACCACACTGCAGCCAGCCACGGACACGGTTGTATATATCCACTAGGGGGCACCGTCCAAATGAACAAATCTGATCTTATCGAGGCTATGGCCGATTCCGCTGACATCTCCAAGGCGGCAGCCGGTCGCGCACTCGACGGCCTGATCGACGCGATCACGAACGCCGTCAAGAACGACGACCAGGTGTCGATCGTCGGCTTTGGTACGTTCCTGCTGCGTGAGCGCGCAGCCCGCACCGGTCGCAACCCGAAAACGGGCAAGGCGATCGAAATCGCCGCTTCGAAAGCACCGGCATTTAAGGCTGGCAAAGCGTTCAAAGACGCAGTAAACTAACGCGCCTCGCACGCGGGGTGCTTAGCTCAGCTGGGAGAGCATCGCCCTTACAAGGCGAGGGTCGCAGGTTCGATCCCTGCAGCACCCACCAAGATTTCGGAGTGGTAGTTCAGTTGGTTAGAATACCGGCCTGTCACGCCGGGGGTCGCGGGTTCGAGTCCCGTCCACTCCGCCAACTCCAGGAACAAACGGGGTATCATGTGATGCCCCGTTTTTCTTTGTTTAACTGATCAGTCAGACGTCACCACGATGCTTCAGGCCATTCGAGAAAAGGCTCAGGGATGGATCGCCTGGGCTATTGTCATTCTGATTACGATTCCGTTCGCACTTTGGGGTATCCAGGAATATCTCGGCGTCGGCGGTGAGCCGGAGGTCGCCAAAGTTAATGGCGAGTCCATCACCGAGCGCGTGCTGGATCAGCGTACGCGTGATTTCCGCGAAAACATGCGTGCGACGCTTGGCGACAGCTACAACGCGTCGATGTTCGATGACGAAACGATCAAGCCGCGTGTGCTGCAAGCGCTCATCGAAGAACGCGTGCTGGGTGATACCACGACCGATTGGAACCTGCGCGTCAGTGATGCCCAGGTTCGCGGTTTCATTGCGACCATTCCGGGGTTTCAGCAGAACGGTCGGTTCGACCCACTCGTCTACGAATCGGCCGTGCGCAACAGGGGCATGAGTCGCGCGGGTTTCGAGCAGGCTGTGCGCCAGGAAATGACGGTTCAGCAACTCCGTTCGGCGGTCAGCGATTCCACCTTCGTAACGGAGTCGGCGCTGGCGACGCGCATACGTTTGCAGGACCAGAAGCGCGACCTCGCGTACGTGGTCATTCCTGCATCCACCTATCGTGACCAGGTGTCGGTGAACGACGAAGCGCTGGAACAGTTCTATGCGGCCAATGCCGATCGATATCGTGTGCCCGAGCGCGTGAAGCTGAGTTACGTATTGCTCGATGCTGCGGAGATCGGCAAGCTCGTCGAGGTGACGGAGCCGGCCTTGCGCCAGTTTTTCAAAGAGCGTCGCGGCGACTTCGTGGCACGCGAGGAGCGCGCGATGCGCCACATCTTGCTCGCTGTTGCTGCGGGAGCCAGTGAGGAGGATGTTGCGGCGGTGCAGGAGAAGGCACAGCAGCTGCTGGATCGAATCAAAGGCGGTGAGGACTTTGCTGTATTGGCGAAGGAATTCTCCGAAGATCCGGGCTCCGCGGGTAATGGCGGCGACCTGGGCTGGGTCGAGCGCGGCATGATGGTCGCTCCATTCGAAGACGCCGGGTTTGCACTGAAGAAGGGCGAGACCAGCGATCTGGTGCGAACGGATTTTGGTTTCCATATCGTTCAGGTCACGGACATTCGCGGCGGCTCGGACGCCACGTTCGAAGATCTGCGCGACGAGGTCGACAGTGCTTACCGCAAGCACGAAGGCGAAAACCTCTACTTCGAGTATGCCGAGCGGCTCGCCGAAACGGCCTATGAAAACTCCGACAGTCTGGTGCCGGCTGCCGAAACCCTGGGATTGCAGGTGAACACGACGGACTGGTTGTCACGCGATGACCGGCGCGAAGGGCCTCTTGGTAATCCAAAGGTGATCAATGCCGCTTTCTCCGACGATGTCTTGATGGAACGGCATAACAGTGAGTTGATCGAGGTCGGCCCACAGCAGGCGGTCGTCATCCGTGTCAGCGAGTACGAACCGGCCGGCACACGGCCATTGGCCGAGGTTCAGCAGAAGGTGCGTGAAGACTTTGTCGCCGAGAAGGCGTCCGAGGCTGCCGCTGCAACGGGTAAGACTGCCCTGCAGGCGCTGAATGACGGGAAGTCCATGGCAGATATCGCTGGCGAGAACGCCTGGCGTATGGAGCAGCCAGGGCCCGTAGAGCGCGCATCCACCCAGGTTCCTGCAGAGATTCTCGCCAGGCTGTTCGAGCTTGCTATGTCCGAAGGCAAACCAAACCACACGGGGCTTGTCTCGGCGGACGGTGACTACGTGCTCATCGAATTGCGCGGCGTACAGGGTGGTTCGCTGGATAAGCTCTCGGTCGCCGAGCGTCCACTTCTCGCCGAGCAGGTCAGTAGCGGCCTCGGAAATTCACAGATGCGTTCGTTCATCCAGAGCCTGCGCGACGAGGCATCGGTGGAGCAGGTCTCGGCAAAGAACGAATAAGCGCGAACATGGCGTAACAAAAAAAGCGGTCCATAGGGACCGCTTTTTTTTGTCTGTGATGTGTGTGTTCACACCATTCCGAGTACGTGGTATCCCGAATCGACGTACAACACGTCACCGGTGATGCCGGACGCGAGGTCCGAACAGAGGAATGCCGTCGCATTGCCAACCTCGTCGATTGTCACATTGCGGCGCAATGGCGTTTTCTGTTCCGCGTCTGCGAGCATGCTGCGGAAACCGCTGATACCGGACGCGGCTAGGGTACGGATCGGTCCCGCGGACACGGCGTTCACGCGGGTGCCTTCAGGTCCCAGCGATTCGGCGAGGTAGCGGACGTTCGCTTCCAATGCCGCTTTCGCCACCCCCATGACGTTGTAGTGCGGCACCGTACGTACGGCACCAAGGTAGCTCATAGTGACGATGGCGCTGTTGCGTCCCTTCATCATGTCGCGGCCGGCTTTGGCGAGTGCGGCGAGGCTGTAGGCGCTGATATCGTGCGCGATACGGAAACCTTCGCGCGTGACTGCGTCCGCATAGCTGCCTTCGAGTTGATCCTTGGGCGCGAATCCCACCGAATGGATGAGGCAGTCGAGGCCGTCCCAGTGTTTCGACAGTTCGCTGAAGACCGCTGCAATCTCGTCGTCATTGGTCACGTCGAGCGGCATGATGATGTCTGAGCCGAACTCAGCGGCGAATCCGGCGACGCGGTCTCGCAGCTTCTCGCCCTGGTAGGTGAAAGCCAGTTGTGCGCCTTCTCGATGCATCGCCGCGGCGACGCCGTAGGCGATCGATCGATTACTCGCGACACCGACGATCAGCGCACGCTTGTTCTGCAGAAATCCCATGTAAACTCCCCCAGGTGAGCATAAGTTCAGGTATCGAGCGGCTAACGCAGCTGCGTTACGGTACCATCATCACGACGGGGCCGACGGCACCCACAAGCCTATTCTCAGACCGACAGAATGACCGGTAAATTAACCCAAAGGTGTCGGGTATTCAAAGCGCGCGGATTGCGATCGAAGCTGTTGCTGTTGGCAATGGCCGGTGTGTTGCTCTGCGGCTGTGGCGGCGAGATCTGGAACGACCCCTATCGTGAAGGCCAGGCTGCCGGTGATGTCTTCTACAGTTCGTTCGAAGAGCGGCCGAAACACCTCGATCCGGCACGTTCCTATAGCTCCAACGAGTGGTCCTTCATCTCGCAGGTTTACGAACCCCCGCTGCAATATCATTTTCTCGCACGCCCTTATGTGCTCGTGCCTTTGACCAGCGACGGGATGCCGGAGATCACGTCGTATGCCGCCGACGGTCGCGCGCTGTCGGATGATGCACCCGCCGCGGAGGTGGCCTATACCGATTACGTGCTGCGCATCCGACCGGGTATCCGCTTCCAGCCGCATCCCGCTTTCGCCCTCGAAAATGACGGTCGCTATGCCTACTGGCCACTGGCCGGCGAGGTGCTCGACCGCGTCAACGCCTTGGGTGATTTCGAGCAGCAGGGGTCACGCGAACTCGTGGCAGCCGACTACATCTACCAGATAAAGCGCCTCGCGTACGCGCCGAATCACTCCCCGATCGCCAGCCTGATGGCCGAACACATCCGGGGATTCGCCGATTTTGCGAAGCGTGCCAAGGCGGCGCGCGAAGGTCTGCCTGCGCAGGCAGATTGGCTGGACCTGCGCGATCTGCCGATGTCGGGTGTCGAGGAGATCGATCGCTACACCTATCGCATCCGGATCGAGAAGAAGTACCCGCAGTTCGTCTACTGGCTGGCGATGAACTTCTTTGCGCCGATGCCGTGGGAGGTCGAGCGCTTCTACCAGCAGCCCGGCCTCAACGAGAAGAACATCAACCTCGACTGGTTCCCGGTGGGCACGGGGCCTTTCATGTTGACGGAAAACAATCCGAATCTGCGCATGGTGCTGGTGCGCAATCCGAACTTTCACGGCGAAGCCTACCCCGAGCGCGGCAGCGATGCGGATGCTGCTGAAGGTCTGCTCGATGACGCTGGCAGGACGATGCCGTTCATCGAGCGCGCGGTCTATTCGCTCGAGAAGGAAGCGATACCGCGCTGGAACAAGTTCCTGCAGGGTTACTATGACAATTCGGGCATAGGATCCGACAGCTTCGATCAGGCAGTGCAATTCGGCAGTGGCGGCGAAGCGAGTCTCACGGACGAGATGCGTGAACGCGGCATCCAACTCAGCACCGCGGTCGAGACATCGGTGTTCTATACCGGCTTCAACATGCTGGACCCGGTCGTGGGTGGTGACAGCGAGCGTGCCCGCTTGTTGCGTCAGGCGATCGCGATCGCGGTCGATTTCGAAGAGTTCATTTCCATCTTCCGCAACGGCCGCGGCGAGGCGGCGCAAGGTCCGTTACCGCCCGGTATCTTCGGTCACCGCGCCGGTGCCGAAGGCATCAATCCGATAACCCATGAGTGGAACAACGATCGCGCGCAGCGCCGGAACATCGATGATGCCCGCCGCTTGCTGGCGAGGGCGGGCTACACCGATGGCCGCGATCCCAAAACGGGTGGGCCGTTGATCCTCTATTACGACACCCCCGCTGCAGGACCGGACAGCAAGGCGATGTTGCAGTGGTATCGCAAGCAGTTGGAGAAGCTGGGTGTCGAGCTGGTCATTCGTGCGACCGATTACAATCGCTTTCAGGACAAAATGCTGAAAGGCACAGCACAGATTTTCACCTGGGGCTGGAATGCCGATTACCCTGATCCGGAGAATTTCTTCTTCCTGCTCTATGGCCCCAACGGCAAGGTCGAGACGAAAGGCGAGAACGCGGCCAATTTCAGCAACGCCGAGTTCGATGCCCTGTTCGTGCAGATGAAGGACCTGCCCAACGGGCCGGTACGGCAGGAGGTCATCGACAAGATGATCGGGATCCTGCGTGTCGAGTCGCCGTGGTTGTTTGGCTTCTTCCCGAAGGCGTTCAGTCTCCATCATGCTTGGTACCACAACGCCAAACCCCACCTGATGGCGAACAACACGTTGAAGTACAAGCGTATCGACGGTGAGGCGCGTGTGGCCGCGCAGCGCGCCTGGAACCACCCGGTCATCTGGCCCGTGGTGCTGCTTCTTCTGGTGGTCGCCGTATCCCTGATACCGGCCGTGCGGGGCTTCCGAGCGCGTGAACGGAGTAGAGCACTGTGAGTGCCTACATCATTCGACGCCTGTTGTACGCGCTGCCGATTCTCATCGGTGTGAATGCGCTGACGTTCGTGTTGTTCTTCGTCGTCAATTCGCCGGACGACATGGCGCGTATGCATCTCGGCGGCAAGCGTGTAACCGACCAATCGATCCAGGCATGGAAAGAGGAGCACGGCTACGACAAGCCCTTGCTGATCAATCAGGCGGAGCAGGGGATGGCGAAGTTTACGGGTACGATTCTTTACGAGAAATCGATCCGTTTGTTTCTGTTCGACTTCGGCCAGTCCGACAGTGGGCGTGACATCAGCCACGACATCTCGCAGCGAATGTGGCCGAGTCTCGCGATTGCGCTACCGACCTTGCTCGTTGGCCTGGCGGTCAACATCACGTTCGCGCTGCTGTTGGCATTCTTCCGGGCGACCTACCTCGACCTGTGGGGTGTGGTCATCTGCGTGGCGATGATGTCGATCTCCGGGTTGTTCTACATCATTGGCGGCCAGTTCCTGGTGGGCAAACTGCTCAATCTCGTTCCGATCTCCGGCTACGACACGGGCGTTCATGCCTGGAAGTTCCTCATCCTGCCCGTCATCGTTGGCGTCATTGGCGGCATCGGATCGGGAACACGTTGGTATCGCACCCTGTTTCTCGAGGAGATTCATCGTGATTACGTGCGCTCGGCGCGGGCCAAGGGGCTGTCGGAGCAATGGGTGCTTTTCCGTCATGTGTTGCGCAATGCCCTGATTCCGATTCTGACCGGCGTGGTCGTGGTATTACCGCTGCTGTTCATCGGCAGCCTTCTGACCGAATCGTTCTTCGGCATTCCCGGTCTCGGCAGTTACACCATCGACGCGATCAATAACCAGGACTTTGCGATCGTGCGTTCGATGGTCTTCCTCGGCGCCGTGTTGTACATCATCGGGCTTTTACTTACCGATATTTCCTACACCATCGTCGACCCGCGTGTGAGGCTGGATTAGGTCATGAGTTTCCAGCCCGTCATCCTCTGGACAGACGCATTGGTTTACTTGCTCGTGTTCCTGTTGGCGATCACGGTGTGGCACACGCGACGGCATCAACACCTGTTGATGCCGTGGCGCCGCGTCGCGCAAAGCCGGATCGGGCAGGCGACGATGGTGATACTCGCGTTCTATGTCATCGTCGGGCTACTCGATACGCTGCACTTCAATCCCCGGTCCGGTGAGGACGAGCAGGGGCGGGCGGTATATTCGACGGAAGTGCTGAGTGCGCTCGACGTGATCGCCGGACCATTGCGCACACAACGCGAGAAAACCTACTCGGCGCCGTTTGCGACACACCTCTTCAGCAAGGAAACGATCGAGCGGGCGAGCGGCGAAACGGTACGTGATTATCCAAGACTGCAGTACGGTGGAGCGCACCTCGCGGAAAGCGGTGAAGGGCGCGTGGCGGATGTTTTCGCCAAGGCGGCATTCGGTGCGTTGAAGGGGGCGCTGGTGTGGCTGCTGTTGATGCTATTGCTGCATCGCTTGCGTGTCCGTCGGGTCGCGCATCTGCTCATGCCCGGATCGACGCATCCGTGGCAGATCGGGGGCTGGACGGCATTGCTCGTGCTGGCGGTGTTCGCCGCTCTCTGGGAGCTCGCCGGGTATTATCACGTGCTGGGGACCGACAAAGTCGGTGAGGATGTTTTCTACCAGTCGCTGAAAAGTATTCGTACCGGCTTGCTGATCGGTACGCTGACCACGCTCGTCATGCTGCCCGCCGCCATACTACTCGGCATCATGGCAGGCTATTTCCGGGGCTGGGTCGATGACGTGATCCAGTATCTCTACACCACGTTGAACTCGATACCCGGCGTGCTGCTCATCGCGGCAGCTGTACTCATGATGCAGATCTACATGAGCAATCACGCCGACGAGTTCAACAGCCTCACAGAGCGAGCGGATCTGCGCTTGCTGTTCCTGTGTCTGATTCTGGGCGTCACCAGCTGGACGTCACTTTGTCGTTTGTTGCGCGGCGAGACGTTGAAGCTGCGCGAACTGGAATACGTGCAGGCCGCACGTGCTTTCGGCGTCGGCCATTTCCGCATCCTGGTTCGTCATATTCTGCCCAACGTCATGCACATCGTGCTGATAACCATCGTGCTGGATTTCAGTGGATTGGTGCTCGCCGAAGCGGTGCTTTCCTATATCAGTATCGGCGTGGATCCGGCGACGAGTAGTTGGGGCAACATGATCAACGGTGCGCGACTGGAGTTGGCGCGCGAACCGGTGGTTTGGTGGTCGCTGCTTGCAGCGTTCGGATTCATGTTCACGTTGGTGCTGGCGGCCAACCTGTTTTCCGACGTTGTGCGCGATGCGTTCGATCCGCGCTTGAGGAGACAACGATGAGCGGTAGCCAGTCGGCACCCGAACCGGCGACCGAAGCGGCCGCACCCTTGCTCGATGTGGTGAATCTCGCCACGCACATCGGTGGCGAGGAAAGGCCAGTACGTGCCGTCGATGGCGTGAGTTTCCAGATACGTCGCGGCGAGACGTTCGTGCTGCTCGGTGAGTCGGGTTGCGGCAAGTCGATGATCGCGCTGTCGATCATGCGGCTGCTACCGCACGCGGGCCGTATCGTCGGCGGTGATGTGCGTATTGACGGGCGTTCGTTGCGAACGCTTTCCGAGGCCGAAATGCGCTCCGAGCGCGGTGGTCGCGTCGGTATGATTTTTCAGGAGCCGATGACATCACTGAACCCCGTGATGACAGTCGGTGAACAGGTTGCAGAGGCCGTGCGTCTGCACGATCCGGACAGGCGCAACCAGGTTACCGAGCGCGTGGTGGAACTGTTCCGTGAAGTCGGTATTCCCGATCCAGAGCGGCGTGTGAACGAGTATCCGCACCAGTTGTCGGGCGGCATGAAGCAGCGGGTAATGATCGCCATGGCGCTCGCTGGCAGGCCGGCACTGCTGATCGCCGACGAACCGACGACGGCGCTGGATGTCACGATTCAGGCACAGGTACTGGAGCTGCTACGGCGGCTGCAGCGTGAAACGGGTATGGGTATTCTGCTGATCACCCACGATCTCGGCGTGGTGGCCGAGATGGCGGACCGTGTCGGTGTGATGTATGCGGGCGAGCTCATGGAAATCAACGATGCAGCCGAGTTCTTTCGCGCGCCAAGGCATCCCTACAGTCGCAAATTGTTCCGCGCCTTGCCGATGGCCGAAAAGCGTCGCCACGGGCTGGACGTGATCAAGGGGATCGTTCCCGCGCTCGATCAGGTTTTCGACCACTGCCGCTTCGCCGACCGCTGCGAACGTGTCTTCGATGCGTGCCGCGAGCGTCAGCCGCCTTGGCGCGAGAATGGTGCGGGTGGTTATCGTTGTCACCTCGACCCCGAAACCGCGCTGGCCGCCACCGCAGCCGCCGCGTCGTCTGCATCGCCCGACGTGGAGCGTTCCGGGGAACTGCTCGCGGTCACCGATCTCAAGGTGCATTTTCCCATCCATCGTGGAGTGATGCGACGTGTCGTTGGTCACGTCAAGGCCGTCGACGGTGTTGAACTCACGATCGGGCAGGGACAGACCGTGGCGCTGGTTGGCGAGTCCGGTTGCGGCAAGACGACCGTCGGCAAGGCAATCCTGCAGTTGCAGCCGCCGACCGCGGGTGAGGTTTGTTTCGACGGCGTCGACCTTGCGCGCCTGAGCAGCAGCGAGCTACGCGCGAAGCGCAGTGATTTTCAAATCATCTTCCAGGACCCCGCATCGTCGATGAATCCTCGCATGCTCGTCGAGGACATCGTGGCGGAAGGCATGGTCGCGCAGGGTATCGGCGGCAACCGTGCCGAGCGGCGCAAGCGCGTTGAGGCGTTGCTGGCCAAGGTGGGGATGCAGCCCGCGGCAGCGGACCGATATCCGCACGAGTTTTCGGGCGGGCAACGTCAACGTATTGCGATCGCCAGGGCGCTGGCGTTGCACCCCAAGCTGATCGTTTGTGATGAACCCACCAGCGCGCTCGACGTGTCCGTACAGGCTCAGGTGCTGAATCTTCTGCGCGAATTGCAGAACAGCATGGGTATCTCCTATCTGTTCATCACCCACAATATCTCTGTCGTGGCCTACCTCGCGCACCAGGTGGCCGTCATGTATCTCGGGCGCATTGTCGAGTACGGTGATGTCGATGCCGTCCTCGGACGACCTTTGCATCCTTATACGGAAGCGTTGCTCAGCGCCGTGCCGGTACCCGATCCGGCTCGGCAACCCGATGTGGTGCGCTTGCAGGGGGACATGCCATCACCGATCAATCCACCCAGCGGTTGCTATTTCCATCCGCGCTGCCCGCATGCCATGGCAGTGTGCCGCGATCGCTATCCACCGCGTCTTGCGGCGGACGATGGGCGTCAGGTGTCCTGCTGGCTGCTGTCGCCTGAACGGCAGCTTGAAGGGGCGCAAGTGTAGGTTGTGGGAACTGGTCGCTGGTGGTCGGCGACGACGGCCACGCATCTGGCGATAGGTGTGCGGTGATCAGGCGTCGGGGTCGACGTACACCGTGAGACGGTCGCCAGGTTGCAGGTAACGGCCGACCTGGTTCCAGCGTTTGAGGTCTTTGATCGACACCTGGAAGCGGCGCGCGATCTTGTACAGGGAATCACCCTTGCGCACGCGATAGCGGAGTCGCTGACGCGACATCTGCCCTGCCTGGGCCACGGCAGGACTCACGAGGTCGGACAACGGGATCAGGAGATCACCGCCGGCGCGGATCTGCGATCCCGACATGCCATTGATGCGCCGAATGGCATCGCTGTTCACACCGTAATGGCGTGCGATCTTGTTGAGACTCTCGCCGGGTTTCACTTGATGTCTCTGCCATCGCAAGCGTTTTTCGTCGGGCAGCTGCTGCAGTGCGTCGTCGAAGGCGGCGATGCTGTCCTTGGGGAGCAGCAGTTCGTG
>JAGRHA010000194.1 GCA_020445205.1 Gammaproteobacteria bacterium | reverse complement strand
TGGTGCCCGGAGCCGGACTCGAACCGGCACGGTTGCAATAACCGGCGGATTTTAAGTCCGCTGCGTCTACCCATTTCGCCACCCGGGCATTTTCGCGCCTATGTTACCACCGCGGGCTGCGCGAAAGCGGTGCTGCTCAGCAATGCGATACGGCTTTCTACCGTTCATGGCAGCACCGAATACTGCTGAGCTACCGTCATGGATAAGGTCGCACACCCGGGCACGACGCGTGCCGCTGGCCCGCCCTCTGCCGCAATCTCTGCCCCGGATCTCTGCTCTGCGACAGGACGTGTATTGCCGTCCGACGATGTTCACGGATTTTCGTTATTCTTGGCGTGTCTGCGCTTCAGCGAGCGATGCATACCCACAATGGATTCGATGACCGCCGGTATCGGCGAATGGCTGATCAATACCGGCAAGCTCAATGCCGCCCAACTGGAGCGGGTGCGCAGCTTGCAAACCGAAAAAGGCGGACCGCTCGCACCGCTGCTGGTCCAGCTCGGCTTCGTCAGTGAGCGCGAGTTGGCGACAACGGTCGCCGAGGCCACCCGACTACCGCTGGCCGAGCGTGACGACTACGCCGACGTCGGCGAGTTCCCCGACCTGCTTTCGCCCGATTTCCTGCGTCAGTATCACGTCGCGCCGTTGCGCAGCGACACGTCTGCCATCGAGATGGCGGCCGCCGATCCCAGTGACACCTACGTCGGCGACGCGCTGTCACTGGCCTGCGGACAAGCCGTCACCCTGCACGTCGGTGTGATCAGCGAGATCCAGGAAGCGATCGACAGGGCGTTCCCGGACAGCAACACGTCGCCGATCGAGGCACGCGATGCCGACATGATCGTCGCCCGCCACACCGACGACATCGCGCATCTGCGCGACATGGCGAGCGAAGCCCCGGTCATCCGCCGTGTCAATCAGATGGTGACGCGTGCACTCGAGCTGCGCGCATCCGACATCCATATCGAGCCTTTCGAGCATGATCTGGTCGTACGATACCGAGTCGACGGTGTCCTGCGTCGCATCCAGTTTCCGGGTGGACTGCCGCCGGAAGCGATCGTCTCGCGCATCAAGGTATTGGCGAGCCTCGACATCGCCGAGCGGCGTCTGCCGCAGGACGGCCGTATCAAGCTGCGCGCCGAGGGCCGCGAGATCGACATGCGTATCTCGACCGTGCCGACATTGCACGGCGAGAGCGTGGTCATGCGTTTGCTCGACCGCGGCGATGTACCTTTGGATTTCGCCGCACTCGGTTTCGACGGTGAAATCCTCGCCCAGTTGAACCAGCTACTGGCACGACCGCACGGCATCATGCTCGTCACCGGCCCCACGGGCAGTGGCAAGACGACAACCCTGTACGCCGCCCTGTCACAGCTCAACACGCCGGACAAGAAGATCCTCACGGTCGAGGATCCGGTCGAGTACCAGCTCGATGGCATCAACCAGATCCCGATCCGTCCCAGCATCGACCTGACGTTCGCCAACGCCCTGCGCGCGATCCTGCGCCAGGACCCGGACGTGATCATGATCGGTGAAATGCGCGACATCGAAACCGCACGCATTGCCATCCAGGCGGCACTGACGGGCCACAAAGTCTTTTCGACGCTGCACACCAACGATGCACCGAGCAGCATCACGCGGCTGCAGGACATGCACGTCGACGACTATCTGATCACGTCGACCATCGACGGTGTTCTCGCCCAGCGCCTGGTGCGGCGCCTCTGTCCGCAGTGTCGCGAGGCGTACACGCCGCCGGACTGGTTGGTGCGTGAACTCGGACTGGGAACGGCCGCACGGACCGACGTGCCACCGCTGTACCGCGCACGCGGTTGTGATGCCTGCGACCACACCGGCTATCGTGGACGCACGACAGTACTCGAGCTACTCGTGATGAACGAGCCGTTGCGACGCGCGATCGTCGAGCGCGCCGATGCCGACACGCTGCGACAGATCGCCAGGGCCAACGGCATGATCGACATGCGCAGCGACGGGTTGCGCAAGGCCGCCGCCGGCCTGACCACGGTCGATGAGGTCGAGCGCGTCGTACAAGCCCAGGTCGACAACGCCCACTGAGCCATGCAGACATTCCGCTACAAGGCCGCCGGCAACGACGGTCACGTTTCCGAAGGCCACATCGACGCGCCGGACCGCGACGCCGCCGCGCGCCTGTTGCAGACACAGGGCAAAGTCCCGCTGAGCATCGACGCCGCCGATGCCCTGTCGCCGACGCAGCGACCCGCACACAAGCGCTCCGGGGGCGCAGCCACCAGCGCCAGCGCCATCGACTACTTCACGCTCGAACTGGCGACGCTGCTGCGCGCCGAACTGCCGCTCGGCCAGGCACTGGAAACGCTCGCCAGCACGGCCGAAGACGCCGCCATGGCAGAACGTGCGGCGGCCATCAATAAAG
>JAGRHA010000193.1 GCA_020445205.1 Gammaproteobacteria bacterium | reverse complement strand
TCGACGATTCGGCATTCTTCCGTAAGAGAATCCGGGAACAGCTGGAGCGTCACGGCGGCATTGTCGTCGCAGGCGAAGCCTGCAACGGTCGTGAAGCGGTCGATATGAACGCACGACTGAAACCCGACCTGGTGACGATGGACGTCGCGATGCCGGAAATGGACGGCATCACTGCGGTACGCGAGATCATGCGTTCGCGACCGACGGACATCTTGATGGTGTCGGCCCTCACCCGCGAGGGCGCACGCGCGACGCTCGAGGCACTCGATGCTGGCGCCGTCGACTTCCTCGCCAAGCAGAGTGGTATCAACGGCGACGGCAATCTGGCCTCGATGAGTCTCGGCGACCGCGTCGTCAATATCGCCCAGCGCAAACACAAACAACGCACACCGCAGGCGACCGCCGTATTCGAATCGCGACGCGCACCGCCGCCCGTGCACGCGGTCACGCACGCGCGATCCGCAGCCGTGAAACTCGTCGTCATCGGTGCGTCGACCGGTGGCCCGGTGGCCATCCAGCGTGTGCTGGCATCCTTGCCCGTCAACTATCCCTATCCCGTGCTGGTGATCGTGCACATGCCAGCCGAGTTCACTGCGACGTTTGCCGAGCGCCTCGACAGCGTATGCCCGATCCGGGTCGAACTGGCGCGTGATGGTCGTGAGCTGCGCAGCGGCGTGGTGCTGATCGCGCCCGGAGGCTGTCAGGCGCTCGTCGAACGACGCGGCAATCAGTTCACGATTGCGATCGAACCGGGCGGTGAACACCTCTACAAACCCAGCGTCGATATCGCATTCACCTCGGCCGCACGAGCCGCCGGTGGCGGTGTTCAGGCCGTGATTCTGACGGGCATGGGTGCCGACGGCACCGAAGGTGCACGGGCACTCAAACAGGTCGGCTCGACGGTATGGAGCCAGGATCAGGCGACCTCGGTGGTGTATGGCATGCCGTATTCGGTGGCCAAGGCGGGTCTCACCGATCGTGTGCTCGCGCTCGACGATATCGGACCGGCGCTCGCCGGCTTGGCTTAGCGCATGGATATTCTGAGCTTCATCGGTGTCGCGGTCGCATTCGCAGCGATTCTCGGCGGCAACTGGCTCGAAGGTGGGCATCTCGACACCTTGGCCAATGGCCCGGCCATGCTCATCGTGCTCGGCGGCAGCATCGGCGCCGTGCTGCTTCAGACGCCACTCAACCTGTTCCTGCGCGGCATGCGCATGCTGGGCATGGTGTTCATGCCACCACGGCGCGCGCTCGAAGAGACCATCGGTAAGCTCGTGGACTGGAGCCGTATCGCGCGCAAGGACGGTCTGTTGGGGCTGGAGCGGGCAGCGGCAGAGGAGCCCGACCTGTTCGTGCGCAAGGGTATGCAGCTGCTCGTCGATGGCAATGAACCCGACGAGATCCGCCACGCACTCGAAGTCGAGCTCGACAGCCGCGAGCGATTCGATCTGCAGGCGAGCAAGGTGCTCGAGGCGATGGGCGGCTATTCACCGACCATCGGCATCATCGGTGCCGTGATGGGCCTGATCCATGTCATGCAGAACCTGTCCGACCCGTCGAAGCTGGGTTCGGGCATTGCCACGGCGTTCGTCGCTACGATTTATGGTGTCGGTCTCGCCAACCTGTTCCTGCTGCCGATGGCAAACAAGCTGAAAGCCTACGTGTTGCAGGAGAGTCACTACCGCGAGCTCGTGATCGAAGGGCTTGTGGCGATCTCCGAAGGTGAGAACCCGCGCCAGATCGAAGTGCGCCTGCAGGGATTCCTGCGCTGAGGGTTGCTGGGATGAGACGTCGACGTCAACACGAAGAACACGAAAATCTCGAGCGCTGGTTGGTCTCGTACGCAGACTTCATCACCTTGTTGTTCGCGTTCTTCGTCGTGATGTACGCGGTTTCGTCGGTGAATGAAGGCAAGTACCGCGTGTTGTCGGAAACACTCAGTGCAGTGTTTGCCGAGACGCCACGCAGCAGTGATCCGATCCAGATCGGCGAGCCGCCACGCGATGTGCTGGCATTGCCGGACGGCCCCTTGGCGGAACAGCAGGACAACCTCGACAGCGGTGGTGCGACGGTGTCGTCGACGACGGCCGATACCGCGGCCGACAACACCGAAGCGAAGACGCAGCCGCCTGCAGCGCCGGCCGACGGGGCGACGCAGCGTGTCGCCGACGAGATACTGATCTCGATGCAGGACTATGTTGCGCAGGGTCTGGTCAAGGTCACCCAGGGCAAGGGACGCGTCGAGATCGAGATGCAGGACCGCATGTTGTTCGGTTCCGG
Source organism: Gammaproteobacteria bacterium (assembly GCA_020445205.1). Classification (GTDB taxonomy): domain Bacteria; phylum Pseudomonadota; class Gammaproteobacteria; order Chromatiales; family Chromatiaceae; genus Thiosocius. The sequence goes on along the minus strand of JAGRHA010000193.1, from coordinate 25,177 downwards.
TGACGCGCGACTGTCGTCCGAAGCACTGCGCGCCTTGCGCGTTGTCGCCCAGACGTTGCAGCGTGTACCGAGCCATATCCAGGTAGAGGGTCACACCGACGATATCCCGATCTCGACTGCCGCTTTTCCCTCCAACTGGGAACTCTCGGCTGCGCGCGCGGCGAGTGTCGTCCACTTCCTGTCGCGTGCCGGTATCGAGCCCTGGCGCATGGCCGCCGTCGGTCTTGGTGAACATCGGCCAATCGCCGAGAACAAGGACGAGCGCGGGCGTGCGGCGAACCGTCGTGTGACGATCGTCCTGTTGACCGGAAAGCGCGAGCAGATCTCGGTGATGGATGACGAAGTGCCCTGGGCCGAGGGCCCCGCGCTGGAGGTGAAATGACGGTCTGGTCGATCGCCAATCAGAAGGGCGGTGTCGGCAAGACGACCACGACGGTCGCCTTGGGCGGGCTGCTTGCGGCGTGGGGATTCCGCACCCTGATGATCGACATCGACCCGCACGGTTCGTTGACGAGCTATTTCGGCCTCGATCCCGATTCGATCGATGCCAGCAGTTATAGCCTGTTCGAAGCCGTGGCCGACCGCCGTCAGATGGACCCGGCATCGTTGATCGTGCCGACGCCGACCGAAGGCCTGCACCTGATGCCGGCAGCCGTCGCGCTGGCGACGCTCGACCGCCAGTCTGGGCGCCTCGAAGGGCTCGGTCTGGTGCTCAAGCGTGCTGTCGACCAGCTGCGATCGCGTTACGACTACATCCTCATCGACTGCCCTCCCGTGCTGGGTGTGCTGTTGATCAATGCGCTCGCCGCGGCCGAACGTCTGATCGTGCCCGTACAGACCGAGTTTCTCGCCATCAAGGGCCTCGAGCGCATGCAGCACACGCTGAAGATGGTGACCAAGGCGCGGCCGTCACCGCTCGACGTGGTCGTCGTGCCCACCTTCTTCGACCCGCGTACGCGTGCTTCGCACGAGAGCCTCGCGGTGCTGCGCAGTGATTTCGCCGACATTACCTGGTCGGGCGTCGTGCCGATCGACACCCGTTTCCGCGACGCCAGCCGGGCCGGATTGCCGCCCGCCATCTACGATCCGCGCGCCCGCGGGGTGGAAGCTTACGCAAAACTGCTGGAGCAACTGGTTCAACAACCGTCCGGGACCGCCCGCGAGGCAGGCTGACCTTGGCTGCTGCGCGTCCACCCACGCGGCTCGCCGAACACGATACGGCGCTGCACAGCCTGCTCGAATCGTTGCTGACCGAGGTGCCGTCCGGCTCACCGAATGCCGTCGCGGCCGCCGATCCTGCGCCCGAGCCCGCAATGTCGCAGCCCGTCGTCGAAACCGCGTCGTCGCGTGCCGCGACAGCGGTCCCGCAATCGACTGAATCTGCGCCGCCAGCTGCCGATAAGCTAAACGCAGCGCCGCTTGCGCCGTTAGTTGATGGGAAGCCCGCCCGGTCGGCGGTGCCGAGTTGGGCGGAAACGACGTTTCGTGCGCTGTTGTTCCGTGTCGGCGACTACCGCTTTGCGTTGCCGTTGGTGCTGATGCGCGGGGTGGCGGTTCTGGAGCAGGCACCGCACCGCGTACCGGGGCAGGCGGCCTGGCACTTGGGAATCGCCCACAGTCGCGGCACCCGCGTGACCCTGGTCGAGCTGGGATTGCTGGTCGGCGTCGATGCGCGCTGCCGAGGGATGCGTTACCTGCTCCTCCTCGGCGATGGGCAATGGGCATTGGCGTGTGACGCGATCGAGGAGGCGGTCCTCGTCGACAGTGACGACGTGCGCTGGCACCGCGGGCGTGACAAGCGTGCCTGGTTGGCCGGCTTGCTGGTGCAGCAGATGTGCGTGTTACTCGACGGTGAGGCACTGTACGGGGCAATGCGGCATGGTTAGTGCAGAGAATGTATGAACTCGTGGTCGGTGTCGAATTATTGACGTGCGCCGGCAACACCGATGGAGACTAAACGATGAGCAACGCGGCGGTAGAGAACACGGCAGGTGATCTGGTCATCCAGCTGGTGACGTTCCGGCTCAAAGACGAGACCTACGGGATCAACGTGATGCAGGTGCAGGAGGTGCTGCGCGTGAGCGAGATCGCGCCCGTGCCCGGCGCGCCCAGTTATGTTCTCGGCATTATCAACCTGCGCGGCAACGTCGTGACCGTGATCGACACGCGCTCGCGTTTCGGCCTGCCGGGCACCGAGCGCGACGATGCAAGTCGCATTGTGATCATCGAATCCGACCAGCAGGTCGTCGGTATCCTCGTCGATAGCGTCGCCGAAGTCGTCGAACTGCGGCAGTCCGAGATCGACCAGGCGCCGAGTGTGGGCAGTGAAGAGAGTTCGCGTTACATCCAGGGCGTCGCCAGTCGCGACGAGGACCTGCTGATCGTCGTCGATCTCAACAAGCTGCTCAGTGACGAGGAATGGTCGGAAATGTCCATGTTCTGAGATCGATCATGGCCGACGAGATCAAGCAGGCAGACAACATCGCACGGGTCCAGCCGATGAACCCGTCGCGCGGTGCCGGCCAGCGCAATCGGCCGCGAAAGAAGGTGGACAAGGAGCGGGACGACACGCAACCGCGACGCCATGACGGCGACGGCAATCATCGAGTCGACGAATATGTCTGAAACACTGCTGGCATTTTTGGTTGCGGTACCCGGGGTTGCACTTGCGCTGGTCGCGTGGGTGATGTCGATCGGCATCAATCGTCGACTGCATGACGCGCAAACACGCATCGAAGCGATGCACGAAGAGTTCGAACTGTTGCGCCAGAGCATCAGTGGACTTACTGCAGGTGCACTCGGTGTCGATCGTCGTGTGCGGCGACTCGAACAGCGTGGCAAAGAGCTTGCCGAACGCCAGGACAGCTACGAGATCCAGCACGCCGACGAACGCCCCTATGGCCATGCGATCCGTCTCGTGCAACAGGGCGCGAGCGCGCGTCGCCTGGTCAGTGAACTCGAACTCAGCGAGAGCGAGGCCGACCTCATCGTGCGCATGCACGGCAGACGCGATTCCGCCTGACCGGCTGTCGTCGTCGACGTCCAGCGTCCACCGCCCGCGCTGGCACATCGTTCCCCACTTTGCTACCCCGATCACATCATAGCCGGCTGCGCGCCGTGCTTAACGGACGTGTTTGGCGCCGGGTTCGGATTCGTGCTACCAATAAAGTTTCGTCATTTACGCAAGGATTTCGTCATGATGACCCGTTTTCCGCTACAGCCTGCACTGCTCGCCGTACTGATGTCAGCCGGTGTTGCGCATGCGGGTTTTGAAGATCTGCTGAAATCGGCCGGCAGTCTGCTCGAGGGTGCGCCGGCGTCGTTGGGTGGCGGCGCGACATCGTCGCTCAGCGATTCCGAGATCGGTGCCGGCCTGAAGGAGGCACTGAGCGTGGGTGCCGAACGTGCGGTCGCCATACTCGGTCGCGACGGTGGCTACCTCAACGACAACAGCGTGCATATCCCGCTGCCGGGCATGTTGGGCACGGCGGCCAAAGCGTTGCGTACGGCCGGGCAGGGGAGCTATGTCGATCAGTTCGAGACGACGATGAACCGTGCCGCGGAACAGGCGATTCCGAAGACGCTGGATATCGTCAAAGACACCGTGAGCAAGATGAGCCTGGACGACGTTCGCGGCATCCTCAGCGGTGGTGATGATGCGGCAACCCGTTTCCTGCGCGAAAACGCGGGCAATTCGCTGCGCGAAGCGATTATGCCGATTGTCGCCGAGGCGACCGACAAAGCGGGCGCGACGGCGGCTTATAAATCGTTGAAGTCACGTACCGACAGCATGCTCGGCGGTTTTGGCAGTGGTATCGGCAAACTCGGTGGCCTCATCGATACGAAATCGCTCGATCTCGACAGCTATGTGACAGAGAAGACGCTCGACGGCCTGTTCGTGAAGCTCGCCGCAGAAGAAAAAGCGATCCGCGACGATCCGGTTGCCCGCACGACGGAAATACTCAAGACCGTGTTTGGTAGCTGAATCGAATCGATATAGAGTGACGTTGGGTGCGCTGTCGATGCTAGTCGTCGTGCGCTCTGCGATGGCGGACGCGAGCGGCGGTGACGGCCGCTGCGCCGGCGTTGCATCCGCGGACCGTGGTGCATGCCCATCGCCGGTAGCGCCGGTTCCGGTTTGATGGACGCGCCCTTTGGGCAGGGCATCGTACGCGGCACTGACGTGATGGCGAGAGGGCAGGTGCGCGCCATCACGCATACCAGAATATCCAACCTGCCTGGCAGAGGATGGAAACATGGCTTCACTCTTCAAGTGGCTGATCGGTCTGCTCCTGTTGGTGATCGTTGTGCTCGTGGCGGCCGTCGTGATCCTGCCGCAGGTGATCGATCCGAACGACTACAAGCCGCAGATCGTCGCCGCCGCGAAGGACAAGCTGGGTCGAGACGTCGCCATCGAGCAGGACCTCGGCTTGTCGGTATTTCCCTGGCTGGGTATCGAGACGGGCGGTGTGCGTGTCGGTAACGCCAAGGGTTTCAAAGCGGATTCGTTCGCCGAGATCGACAAACTCGGACTCAAGGTCAAACTCTGGCCGTTGCTGAGTCGCCGTGTCGAGGTCGATACGCTGGTGCTCAGCGGCCTGCGCCTGAATCTCGAGAAGGACGCCGCTGGCAAGACCAACTGGGATGACCTTGCGGCTGCCGAGTCTCAGAAAGGCGAGGCACCGACCGAGGTGCAACCCAAGCCGAGCGAGGCACCGCAGGACGCCGCAGCGCCGCTGGCCTTGAGTATCCAGGGCGTGCAGATCGAAGACGGACGCATCACCTGGGACGACCGCCAGGCCGGGCAGCATTACGAACTCGACGGTGTACGGCTCGTGACCGGCGCTGTGGCGCCAGGGGCGACGGTCCCCATCGAAGGTGGCGTCGTGTTCACCAGTCGCGCGCCGGCGATGACGCTGAAGGCCGCGTTGTCAGCCAAGGTGAGCAGCGACAGCGAGCTCGCCGTGTTCGATATCTCCGGCCTCAAGCTCGAGCTCGATGCGGCAGGTGAAGGACTACCGGACGGCGGCGCCAAGTTGTCACTCGCTGTCGATCTGCATGCCGATACGCGTGCGGATACGCTCAAGCTCAGCAAGCTGGATATCCAGGGACCGGCGCTGCGTGCAACTGGCGATATCAACGTCAGCGCGCTGCAGACGAAACCCGCGGCGACCGGCAAGCTCGCAATCGCCGAGACCAATCTCAAGACCCTGGCGTCGATGTTCGCGAGTCCGATCCAGACGACCGATCCCGCCGCGCTCACGCGTGCCAGCGGCGACCTCGGCCTGAGCTATGCCGAGGGTGCGTTGAAACTCGAGCCCTTGTCAGTGCGTCTCGACGACTCCAATCTCAAGGGCTATCTGCACGTGCTCGATCCCGCCGGCCCGGTCGTGCGCACCCAACTCGAACTCGACGAGATCGACGTCGACCGCTACCTGCCACCGGCAGGCGACAGCACGGCTGCAGGCACGGTCACCAGTGCCGACGTCGGCAAGCCAGCGAACAACGGCCAGCAAGCCTCACCGCCGGCCGATCCGTTCGCGGCCTTGCGCACGCTGGATTTCGTCGGCGATTTCAAGATCGGCAAGCTCAAGGTCAGCAATGTCCGCATGAGCAATGTCACGACCAAAGTTGTGTCGAAGAAAGGCGTGCTCAAGGTCGAACCGATGGCGGCGAACCTGTATGACGGCAAGTTCGACGGCGGTGCGACACTCGACACCACGGGTGCGAAACCGGCCATCAGCGCCCGCAACACGTTGACCGGTATCCAGGTCGGCCCGTTGCTCAAGGATGTCGCCGGCGAAGACCGGCTGGTCGGCAGCGGTGAGTTGCAGATGGATATCCGCGCGCAGGGGCTCAGCGAGCAGGATGTCCGGCGCACGCTCAACGGTAGCTCACGCTTTGCGTTTCGTAATGGCGCACTCAAGGGCGTGAACATCGCTCAGGTCATTCGTGAAGGCAGTTCACGGCTTGGTCTCGGTGGTGACAAGCTGGAAACCGGAACGCCGGGTCAGACCGATTTTTCTGAGTTGAGCGGCTCGCTGACCATGACCAATGGTGTGGTGAAGAACAACGATCTTTCGGCCAAATCGCCGTTGTTGCGTGTCGAAGGCAAAGGCGAGGTCGACCTGCCGCGTGACACAGTGGATTACCGCGTCGTCGCGGAGCTCGTGGGCTCGCTGGAGGGGCAGGGCGGTAAGGGCCGCAGCGAATTATCCGGTGTTCCGATCCCGGTGCGCATCACGGGACCGCTGAGCAAGCCGAGCTACACGCCCGACCTCGAAGCGGCACTGAGCGCCAAGGCCAAAGAGCAGCTCGAAGCGAAGAAGGAAGAGGTGCGACAGAAGGTCGAGGAAAAGGTGAAGGACAAGGTCGGTGATGCGCTCAAGGGGCTGTTCAAATAGCCGATGGGTTGCAGCCCCCCGAGCACGGCACCGTCTATTTTTCTGCGCTGATGTAACAGATCCAGCCAGCGTCCGCGTCGGCGTGTATGGCCGGATTGAAATCGCCGTCGGCCTCGCCGTGTTTGTCCCAGCCCTGCCAGTACACGGTCACCTTGCTGAAGCCGGCCTCGTCGAGCAGATCGCGGACTTCCGGTAGCGTCCACAATCGCCATTCGTAGCTGAACGCCTTGCGGATCTTCGAACCGTCAGGAAACGCGAAGTGAATGTGGCAGATCACGTGATGATCGATCGGATTGAATGACGCTTGTTCCCAGATATAGGTGAAACCCTTGCCACCGTCATCGATCTCACGCGGCTCTTCGATCTCACGAAAGCTGTCATAACCGCCGTAAGCGTCGAGGAAAAACACGCCGCCCTCGGCGAGCGCCTCGCGCACGCTGCGGAAGTAGCGCAGCAACAACGGGCGCTGCTCGAGCAACCAGTAGCTGAAGTTCATCGCCGAGATGATGTCGGGCGCCTCGGTCTCCACGTCGACGACGTTCTCACACAGCAGGGTGATGCGCTCGCGCTGCTTCTTGCCGAGTTTGGCGACGTTGTGCGTGCGGCCCCATTCGAGCACCTCGGCATCCAGGTCGACACCGATCGCGTGGCGCTTGTTGCCGCGTCGCACCCATTCGCAACAGACGTTGGCCGTGCCGCAGAAGTCCTCTCGCAACAGGCGCGCCTTGCGTCCACGCAGGCGCTTGAAGGTGGCGTCGACGAAGTCGATCTCGGCTTCGGCGCATTGCACGGAGAGTTCGTAGAGTTGGTGGCGGTCTGCGGTGGCGGCGAGGGAGTTCTTGTTGCGACGCTTTTGCTGCTTCTTCATTCGACCTGACGGTTCCTTCAAGGCAGGGATGACTGACTATACTTGAAACTGGTGTCGAATCCTCGCGGCCGGCAGCATGTCGCGACAGGGCCTGGTCTCCCTGAATCCGGGTCGGCACCGGGCGCGGGGTTATCCCCGGGGTTACAGGCACTGTTGGAGGAGTCTTCAATGGCCGTTGCTACGACGCTCGAGGAATACCTCGAGAGCCACGCGATCGCTTACGACGTGATCGAGCATCCACATACCAATTCGGCGATGCGTGCGGCAGAAGCCGCACACGTACCCGGCGACCAGGTCGCCAAACCGGTCCTGCTCGGTGACGAGCACAGTTACCTGCTCGCGGTCATCCCGGCGACGCATCGACTGGAACTCGACCGGCTCAATCAGATGTTGGCGCGCAGCCTCGAAATGCTGCCCGAGGACGAGGTCGAGGCGACATTCTCCGACTGTGAATGCGGCGCGATCCCGGCGATTGGCGAGGCCTATGGTGTCGACGTCGTCGTCGACCCGTCGCTGACCCACCAGGAACACGTGTACTTCGAATCCGGTGACCACGAGCACCTGATCCACATGCGCGGAGAGGTGTTCCGTGGTCTGATGGAACACGTGCCCCGCGTCCCGGTCAGCCACCACCTCTGAGGTCAGCGGCGGCGCTGTTGCGCCGTTTCTGGTACTGGTTTAACCTTGCGCGCTTCGTTTTCCGCGGCGCACGCCTTGGCGTGTCCCGAAAACGTCCCGGAGAGGTGTCTGAGCGGTCGAAAGAGCACGCCTGGAAAGTGTGTATAGGTTAATAGCCTATCGAGGGTTCGAATCCCTCCCTCTCCGCCAAATCGAAAAGGCCCCCACGTGGGGCCTTTTTCATTCTGCGTGTCGGCGGGATTCGAAACCCAGGAAATCAAGAAAGTGGTTCGACAAGCCGCCGCTGGCGGCGCAAATCGTCGTCGCACAGCGACGGGGAACCGCAAGGTGAGTGCGTAGCCCGAGATGATCTCATCCTATTCGCAATTTCCTGCTTATTGTCAATAGGTTAAAAAGGCTTCCCATCCTCCGTCTCAACCTTTCGCACGTGTTGCAAGAAAGTAGGGTCAAGGTGTCCACCCCAATGGGGCTTGCCAAATCGTTGATGGCGTCCCAAACAGACTGCCGATGGGTGTCAGCGTCTACGGGTACGCTGTGTGACAAGATGTCGCGAGGTACCAAGTTCTCGAATGCATGAATGCCCGCATGGGCCAGGAGATTCAGTGGGGACAGCTCCGCCAGGGGTTGTTGAAGTGCGTCCACGGCGGTCGGGTGTTCCGTGTAAGCCTTTTCAAACACATCTAGTATTCGAACGAAATCGCTGAATGCATCCGGCCGGATCGCCGAAAGACAGGCGATATCCGACCGGCGCGGCGATTGGCTTTGTAGAACGAGTCCTGAGCAGCGTATCGCCCGCTTTACGGATTCAGGCGCAATGTAGGCGATATGCTCCATCAATTCCGGGGCGTCGACACGTGACTGACCCATGTAGCGGGCCAGTGCGAGCACCAGAGACTCGGTGTGCCAGGCTTCGGCAGGCAGGGTGCGCAGGAACTGGCCTGACCAAAAGGCCGCGTCGCGCTCAGCCCAGGTAATCTTTCGCTTCCCTCGTTGGCGTGGCTTACCGTTCAGGTAGGCATCGGCGACCGTTACGCGTCGGTCGAACTGAGTCCTGCCGCAATGTTGGCAGCGAACAATCCGCCATAGTCAGGTGATTGTGAACGCTCCTTAGGCAAGGTGACCTCGTTCGCCGGGCAGATGTCGAGAATTGCCGGTAGTGGTGTTGAGCATGGGTAATCTGCCAGGCGACTTTCTGTCTCAGAGTATCTCGTAGACATTGTCTGTACCGATAGTTGGGGCTACTGCAACTCACAACCCACGGGGCGAGTCTTCACGCGACACGATTCCCCATGGATGACGGTGTCGCAGCCGGGAGCTTACTGCGAGGTCGTCTGGTCGAGGGCGCTCACGATCTTCGCAGCGATAGGTGCCATGGGGTCAGGTGGTGTGACCGTCGCGGCCAGCGCCGATGCGCGACTGAGCGATCGGCGCGACGCTTCCGCGAGGCCGGAGCGTTGTTCCAGCGTTCCGCGCTTCATCAGCAGCGTTGCCAGCAGAAGCTTTGTTTTCGTGTCGTCCTGAGACTTGGCGACGAGTTCCTCGGCGAGTACCGTGGCTTCCGTATAGGCCACGAGCGCGCCGTCCCGGTCTCCGGCTGCTCGTTTGGTGTCGGCGGCATCGATGATGTTGGCTACCAGCATCGCGCCGGTTTGGAGGTTGCCCGGATCGAGCAGATAAAGCCGCCTGTTGATGCGTGTCGACTCATTCAAGTTGTCGAGCGCCTCGCCAATCGCGTCGCGATCTCGCAGAATGCCGCTGAGGCGCGAGGTTGCTGATGCGAGCAGACCGAGGTGCCACGAATCCCCGGGGTTGGCATCCGCCAGTCGCCGCCGGATCTCGGCTACCGTGCGAGCGTGGGTTTCCGCGGTCTTCACATCGCCTTCTTTCCACGCCAGGTTACTAAGCCCTTCCTCCGCTCGTGCCCGCATGTCATCCGTACGCAGCGCGTTAGAATCTTCCGGAAATAGTCGATCGAGCACGGCTATCGCCTGCTGGAAAGCCTCGCGTGCGGCCTTTCGATCCTCTCTGAGTACCGCCCCCATAATGCTCCAGAGTCCCGAGACGGTGCGCGCGAGGTCGCCGTCGGACGGTGAGGCCGACAACAGCCGATCATAAATGGCGAGCGCTGCGCGGTAGTGATGGAGGGCGCTTTCGTCGTCGCCGCTGCTGCCCAGATGATCGCCGAGGGTCTCCAAGGCGCGAGCGAGATCGCGTAGCAGACCCAGGTCGTCGGGGTGGGCGTCTGTCAGTTGGCGTATTCGCTCCAGGGCATCATTGGCTGCCGATATGGCAGCCGCCACGTCTCCCGACTGGGACAGGACTTTCGACGTCAGCACGAGCGAGACCGCCCGGGCTCGCCGGCCTGCAACGGTCAGCTCCTGACCTTCGGCCAGCTGGTCGAGCAGGGCCTGTGCCCGCTCTTGGATAGTAAGGAGTGTGCTCCGCTGCATACCCTCCACATTCTTTAACTCGTTGCCGATGTCGAGCACCATGCTGGTCGCAGCCGCGGTCGCCGTATCGAGGTTGGCCTGGGCGCGCGCTCGTTCGCGGTTGCTTTGCCAAGCGAACCAGCCCGCGGCGGCCGCAAGGCCAGCAAAGATGAGCGCAAGCATCGTGGCCAGCGCCATTTTGTGGCGGAAGGAGCGGGCGCGTGCCTCCTCATCGCGCCGGCGCAGGCTGTCATACGTCACGCCCAGTATGCCCGCGATGAGCTTGAGTAAGGCGTTCTGCCTACCGTCGCCGGAATCGCGCGCATCGGCAGCCATCGGTTCCGCGATGCGCTCGCTGAGATTGCCCGACGAGTCCAGCTCATGGCGAAGCGCTGGCGGAAAACACTCGCGTGCCAGGTTGGTCGCGTGGGGTTCACCCTCGACGATGACCGCGTAGAGTCGCTCGCCACGGCCCATGAGCTTCCAGGTCAGGACCTCCTCGTTGACCCAGCGTGACCGCGCCGCGTTCGGCGAGCAGACGACGATGAGGGTCTCGCTGTCATTGAGGGCGCGTCGAATCTCGGAGCCGAGATCGTGCGAAGCGGAGAGTTCCTCCCGGTCGCGGAAGACCCGGCCGAGGCGTGCCGGCGGCGCGCTTCCCTTTTCTGCTTCCCCCGTGAGTGCACGTGGCACTCGGTACGACTCGAGCGCGCGGTGTAGCCAGCGTCCCCATTTCTCGTCGACATGACTGTAGGAAAGGAAGGCGCGATAACGGAATTCGCGCGGGGCCGACGGCATGTCGTCTGCGACTATTCGACTAGCGCTGAAAATCGTGCGTCACCCACCGCACGCCGAGGTCGCTGCTCGCGGCCCGGAGTCTGCAAGACAGCTTGGAGCCTGCTAGCGTTCATGGCAGATCCTTCATGTTGCTTGGTGCATAGCTAGTGTAGATCTCATCCCGTAGGTCAGAATCACCGTCGGGCGCTTTACTGGCGAACTGCCGGATCTGGAACAGCATCTGGTGGAGGTTTTCGCATTGAAGCCGCGTCATTGGTCAGGTCAGGATTTGCGCGGGTTCACGAGGTTCGACGTACCGGACCGCCCGGCAAGAGTTCATCACACCTGCAGCGCAATCATCAGCAGAGAAACCGCCAACACCGTAGCCCACAGCAGGCGTTGTCGCGCGTGTTCGCGTTCCCCGAACACCAACACCGACAGAAACGCCGCGGCGACTATCCCAAGATTGCTGAGTGCAACCGCGTATGCAGCGGGAATCACGCGCATGGTGCCGATCACTAATGCGTATCCCGAGCCGACAACGGCCGCACCGATCAACAATGGCCAGACACCGGGATGCTGTCCGGGCCACCAGCGACCGCGCCGATGGTGCAGCCACACGGTGTACATCAGCCAGGCACCCAGGTAGGTGCCAGACACGTAGCCGAGTTGCGCGGCATAACTCGGCAGCTCGGTGACGGCGAGTTTGTCGGCAAGCGAATAGATCGTGGTGCCACACGCGGCCAATGCGGCAGGCAGCAGGGCACCGCGTGCCTCGCCGTGACGCCCGCTTGCGCCGAGTAGGAGGATTGCCACGGTGCTGGCGACGATGCCGGTCCAGCCCAGTGGTGAAAGCCGGTCACCCAGGAATATCACGCCGACCAGGGCGATCAACAAGGGCGCGCTGCGGGCCAAGGGATAGACAAGTGCCACCGGCGCCCGCCGGTAAGCGCTGCGCAGTGCGGCGAAGTAGACGAACAGCGCCATCGCCGATATGGCCATGCAATAGAGCACCCGTGGGAGATCGCCGGCCTCGTGCACCATGGCCGCCAACGACCACGGGCCGAACAGCAAGACATGCCCCGCGATTGCCCACCACAGGAATTCCGCGTCTGGCCGTGTGTGACGTGCCAGCAGGTTCCAGGTGACGTGCATCACGACGGCGATCAGGATGGCGAACAGTGGCGACATGCACGCAGTATCGCACCGCGAGCAACGGTCGACGTTCGCCTTGACGATGAAGGCGAACGCTACGGAAAGCGGCGGATCACGATTCGCGTGCGGGCCTGGCCGCGAGGGAATGATCAATCATGGCGACGAAATCGGGATTGATGGCCGAGGGATGCTTCAGACGACCATCGTCCTCGGCACAATACGCCGACTGTCAGTTCTCTCGCTGAGCGGCGAGCACCGTGTCGCGATGGAATCGCGGGTGGAGTGACCTTGTGCGAAGCGTCCATTGGGATTCGTTAGATCGACTGCCCCTTCCCGTCGTTACGCTTCTGATCCCGGCGCATTGATGGACCCATCAGGTGACGGAATAGCGATCTCCGTCCTCGTCAACTCGTCGTATGCCCCCCAGCGAGGAAAGTTTGGACCCCGTAAATCTCTCCCGGATCTCTGGGAGAGCATCGTGCCCGTCATCGACCACCTGTTGCTCTCAGGATTTCCTCAGACTTCGGTTGTTAGGCTCAGCAGAACCACACAAAGGGAGCCGCCGTCGCGATAAGCCGTTCCGTTATTCGCCGAGCGACGGTTCCATCGATACGTTCCGCCTGGAGTCCTGCCCATGACCATCGTCCGTACCGCGTGTGCACCTCGGCAAACGAGCCTGCTCTTGGTGTTGGTCGTAACGGCTGTTGCGCCGATTCCACTGATTGCGGCCGAAGCCGTCGATGCGATCGAGGTGATCGGTGTGACGCCCGTACACGGGACCGGCGTGCCCGCGGGTGAGTATCCAGCGAATGTACAGACGCTGAACAAGGACGACCTCGCTGATGGCGGTCTGGATGTTACGGATTCGCTGAACCGCAAACTCAGTAGCGTCACGCTGAATGCGGCGCAAAACAATCCACTCCAACCCGATGTGCAGTACCGCGGCTTTACCGCCTCGCCACTGCTCGGCTTGCCACAGGGGATCGCCGTGTACGGCGATGGTGTGCGTCTGAACAGCGTGTTCGGCGATACGGTCCACTGGGACATGATCCCGAAACACGCGATCGACAGTATCAACCTCATGCCGGGGTCGAACCCGTTGTTCGGACTGAACACGTTGGGCGGTGCCCTGTCGTACCGAACCAAAGACGGGTTCACCACGGACAAGAGCCGCGTAAAGGTGCTTGGAGGATCATTCGATCGCTGGGAGGTCGCCGCGGAAACCGGAGCACAACACGGCGAGTGGGCATACTATGTCGCGCTGTCTTACTTCGACGAGGAAGGCTGGCGCGACTATTCGCCGTCAACCGCACGTTCGTTGTTCGGCAAGGTGAGCTGGCAGGCTGGCGTGTCGCGCCTGGATCTCGGTATCAACATCGCCGATTCGGATTTGATCGGCAATGGCGCAACCCCCACACAGCTGCTGGACGAAGATCGCGAGGCGATCTTCACCCGTCCGGACAAGACCGAGAATGAGCTATTCGCGGTAACCCTCAACGGCGAAACGGAGTTGAACGAAAACACGTTGCTGGCAGGCAATGTGTTTTTTCGCCGGCACAACATCTCGACACTCAACGGTGACGACTCGGACATCGAGGGGTGTGCTTTGCCGGCCAACGCCGGTTTGTTGTGCATTGAAGACGACGGTGCTGAAGAGGTCGTCGAAGATCCAAACGGCAACCCCATTGCCGCCTCCGGGGCGCTCGAAGGCGCGACCGTCAATACCTCGCAAACCGACCAGGACAGCTACGGCATGACGGTGCAGGCGACGTTCCTACATGATGTAGCCGGGTACGAGAATCAACTGATCGTCGGTGGAGCTTGGGATGAGGGTCGTGCACGCTACCGCGCCAAAACAGAATTGGGCTCGCTCGATGCAACGCGGCTGGCAGTGGGCGGCCGAGTGTTTGACGGTGGATCGTTCATCGACGTGAAGACCAGGACACGCAGTTTCGGCCTGTTCTTCTTCGATTCGTTGCGTGTGACCGATGCACTGACCTTGAGCCTGGCGGGCCGCTGGAACAACACCAACGTCGAACTGGATGACCAGCTCGGGACGGCTCTGAACGGTGACCATACCTTCAGCCGATTCAATCCCTCCGTAGGCGCCGCGTATACGCTGCAACCGTCCACAACGCTGTACGGCAGCTATAGTGAAGCCACCCGCGCACCGACGCCGGTTGAACTAACCTGCGCGGATCCCGATGATCCGTGCCGCCTGCCGAACGCCTTCGTCGCAGATCCACCACTCGATCAGGTGGTGGCCAAGACGTTCGAACTCGGAGCGCGCGGTCGTTCGGGCGGCATCAACTGGAATGTCGCAATATTCACGACCACAAATGAAGACGACATCATCTTCATTTCGTCAGGTGCACTGACCAGCGAAGGGTACTTCGACAATATCGGTGACACACGCCGACGCGGCATCGAGTTGGGCGTATCAGGCCGTGCGCTGTCTGATCGTCTCGACTGGTTTGCTGGCTACACCTATCTCGAGGCCACGTTCCAGAGCGACTTCAGGGCACCCAGTGAGAACCACCCCAAGGCCGTCGGGGGCGAGATCGGCGTTGACAAAGGGGATCGCATTCCCGGCATCCCCGAGCACGTGTTCAAAGTCGGCGCCGATTACAAGATCACGCCGTCGTTTGCGCTGGGTGGCGAAGTACTTTACGCATCCAACCAATACCTGCGCGGTGATGAATCCAACCAGCTGGATCCGATCGACGGTTATGCCGTGACCAACTTGCGCATGCGCTACGAGTTGACCAAGGCATTGAGTGTCATCGGTCGCATCGACAACGTGTTCGACACAGAGTACGAAACCTTCGGCGTGCTGGGTGAGCCGGCGGAGGTGCTCGGGGCAGCGTACGACGATCCGCGCTTCCTCGGTCCGGGGTCACCGCGTGGCGGTTGGATTGGTGTCGAGGCAACGTTCTGACGCTGACGTTCAGCGCGATCGCCTGGCGCCGTCGTCTTTGAACTTCGCTGAGAATACATGACGTGAGTACAGAGAATCTGTTGCCGGCGCTTGCGAATTCAACGCTGCTGCAAAGCGGCGGCCCGGTCGTCGTGATCCTGTTGGCAATGTCGATCGTGGCCACGACCGTGATACTGGTTAAGCTGTGGCAGTTCTTTCCGTTCGGTATCGGTGGCGAAGCGACCATCCAACGTGTGCTGGAAGCATGGCGGCAGGGCAATCCACAGCTCGCGCTCGAGCATGCACGATCAGGGCGTCAGCCGGTACAGACGGTCCTAGGTGCCGCAATCGATTCGGTACTCGCAGGCAAGCAAGACGCCTTTGTCCGCGAAGAAGCGGAGCGCGTGGCAGCCGACCTGCTCGAAAGGCGGATTCGGTACCTGCGAATTCTCGAGGTGATCGCTGCTTTGAGTCCGCTGCTCGGCCTGTTCGGCACCGTGCTCGGCATGATCGACGCGTTTCAAGCGATGGAGAGCGCAGGTCGCCGAGTCGATCCCGCCGTGTTGTCGGGTGGGATCTGGCAGGCGCTATTGACGACGGCGGCTGGCCTCGCCGTTGCGATGCCGGTTGCCGCCGTGTTGAGTCTGCTCGAGGGATCAGTTCATCGACTGCGCCATCAGATCGAGGACGCATTGACGCGGCTGCTGCTGACCAAGTGCCGGCAAGGTATGGCAATCGCATGAAGATCCGGGCAGCGCATCGGCGACAACGCAGGCTCATCGGTCTGACACCGCTGATCGACGTAGTGTTCATCCTGCTGTTCTTTTTCATGTTGGCGTCAAGCCTGCAGAACTGGCAGGGGATCCGTTTCCAACTTGCCGGGACGTCTTCGACGATGCTGGAACAACGCAACACGCTGCGTTATGTGGTCCACCCAGGGGCGCGGATAGAGCGTGATGGTGAACGATTGGAGCTGGCTGCCTTTGCAGGATTCATCGAGTCGCAGCCCCCCGATCGCTTGTTGGTGTTGGTGCCTGCACCTGAAACACCGCTGCAAGACCTGGTCAGCGTCGTTGATACAGCCGAGCTGGCGGGTTTGAAGCGCATCATATTCGGCACGCGCCCATGAAGCTCGAACTGCCCGACAAGCATCACTACCGTCCGGCCCGCGACGACCAGACACTGGGCCTGATCAACATCGCTTTCTTGCTCTTGGTCTTCTTTCTGATGGCAGGCACCTTGATGCCGCCGGAGCCCTTCGATGTCGATACGCTCGTGCTGGCATCGGGCGACCCGGCCAAACCACAGTCGGATCTACTCCTGGTGGCTGCGGATGGGCGCATTGGCTATCGCGGTAGCGTGTTCGTGATCGACGACTTGTCGGCAGAGATGTTCGCGGGACTGAACGGTGCCCTGACCATTCGCGCCGACCCTGCGTTGAACGCACAAGCGATGCTGCGGTTGATCGGCGAACTGCGGCGACTCGGGGTCGGCGATATTCGGCTCGTCGGCGCGCTCAGCCGTGGCTGACCGGCGCAGAGCGTGTTGACGTTTCATGGTATGCCCACCTTTGCAACAACGTTCCACTGGTTAACCGCCTTTGCGGCTGCGCTGCTACTCAACCTCGGGATTGTGCTGACCCTGGAGCCCCAGGTGGCGCGCTCACAATACGGCGCACGATCGACTGCCCTGGACATCACCATCATGACATTGCCGGTGGATGAGCCGCGAATGCCCCCAAGCGGTGATGTCGCGCCGTCGGTGCCGGAACCGACGCCACCTCAGGCTACGCGCGAAGAGGCTCGATCTGTACCCGAGTCCATCCTGCCGACAACGCCGACTACGCCGATAACGCCCGAATTGCCGCCGGCCGCCCCTGCGGTCATCGAGCCCGCATTGCCGACGAAACGCGCGCCCACGATACAGAAACAGGTTCAGAAAGCACCGACCGCTCCGACGTCGACACCCAAGCGCCCGTCCAAGCCCAAGCTGGAGCAGCGATCGACAAACACGAAGATGCCGGAGTCTCGCGCTCAGGCGTCAACGACGGGCCGCGAACCTGCACAGAGAATCACTCCAGCGGCCCGGCAGGCCGAGAAACGCGAAAGCGTCCCGCGGCCATCGCCTGCGACAAGTGCGCGTTACGCGAATCAATTGCGGGACCACATGGAACGCAGTAAACGCTATCCACGCAAAGCCTTGATGCGCCGCAAGCAGGGTACTGTGACACTGCGCCTGTCGATCAACGCGGACGGATCGCTACAAAAGGTCATCGTGATGGCGTCCTCGGGTCACTCGGTTCTCGACGATGCGGCGATCGATCTGGCACAGAACACCGGACCTTTCCCGCCATTGCCGGCGGGACAGCCGACACCCTACGAGGTCATAGTCCCGGTCGCTTACCAACTCCGATGATGGGCTCGCTCGTGTTGAATATCTTTGACCTGCAGTCAGCTGAGTCGACGGCTTTCTCTTTTCAGAGCTTTCAGTGTGGCCACTGAGATTCAGCGTGCAACAAGGACAGATCGAGCTTGAAGCCGGTGCCGCGGATCGTACGGATGAAAGGTTGCTGGCAATGGGCCTGCATCTTCCTGCGCAGGTATCCGACGTACACATCCACCGTATTGTCGGATATGTCGCTGTCCGCACCCCAGGCACATTGAATGATTCGCTCGCGTGAAACGACCTTACCTGCCTGCTCTACCAGGCAGACCAAGAGCTGAAATTCACGTTCCGTCAATTCCACGTGCACACCGTGACAGAGCACCTCGCGCGCCCCGCGATCCAGGCGCATTGCGCCACATTCGATAACATCTTCGATGTCCGGGATCTGGCTGCGGCGTATCAGTGCCTTCATACGTGCCAGCAATTCGGCGAACACGAACGGCTTGGTCAGGTAATCGTCGGCCCCCGCTTCGAAGCCGTCGACTTTCTGTTCGATGTTGTCACGTGCAGTCAGCATCAGCACCGGTGTGTTGACGCTTTGCGCTCTCAAGCGACGACAAAGCGCCAGGCCGTCGATATCCGGCAGCATGAGGTCGAGAACCAGGGAGTGGTACTGTCCGGTGGTCGCGAGATCGAGCGCGCGGTAACCCTGCTGGACCCAGTCGACTTCAAAGCCGGTCTTGCGCAGCCCGCGCTGAATCATCTGACCTACACTCGAATCGTCTTCACACAGCAGCAGTTTGATCATGATTCGTCCAAACTCTTGAGCTCGATACTGACCCGTGCGCCTTCGTCGGTGTTGTCGATACGGATGTCCGCATCGTGCTGTTTGATGATCCAATGGGCGATAGCCAGGCCCAATCCCGCGCCTCCCCGCATTCTTCCACCGCTTGTCTGGTAGTAGCGGTCGAAAAGGTCAGGCAATGTCGGATCGTCAAACCCCGGCCCCTGGTCGCAGATTTCGACGCACCAGATACCGTCTCCACGCTGCAGGACGACCCTGACGGTATCGCCGAGCAGCGAAAATTTCACGGCGTTGTCGATCAGGCCGAGCAGGCACTGCCCCAACCAGCTCCGGTCGGCCAGAACCCACGCGGTCCCTGCGTCACCAACCACGCGGATGTCTATCGCAACCTGTTCGATTTCCGCCAGACCCCGTGCCTGAGCGCAGATCTCCGCCACCAGCTCGACGAGATCGACCGGTTGCAGCTTCAGTTGCAACTGTCCGTCTTCCGAGCGCGCCAGCAGCAGTAGATCCTGTACTCGCCGCCGCAGGTATGCAGCGTTCGCACCTATGCAACGCAACGACTGTGCCATGTCGGGATCAATCGCGTCGCTATCCTGCAGAGCCAGTTCGGTTTCGCCGATGATCGCGGTCAGCGGCGTTCGCAGCTCATGGCTGACGTTGGCGAGAAAGCGTTTACGGCTCTCATCGATGGCTTGCAGGCGCTGATTGGACTGATTCAGCAGCTCGGTCCGGTCGGCCACCCGATCTTCGAGTTCCTGGTTGAGTGTCTCTAATTTGGTACGGTGGTGTTCCACCCGTTTCACCATACGGTCGAGATGGCGTGCCAACAGACCGAGCTCGTCGTGGCGAAACCCATCCAGGTCCTGCCGCGTGCGTCCAGCCGACAATGCCGCGGTTGCACTGATCATCTGCGAGATGGGCGATGTCAGGATGCGCCGTACGTGCCAGACGAGAAACACCGTCAACAGCAGGCACGACACGGCAATCGCGACACCGATGGCGAGTAGCATGTGCCTCAGATCCGCCATGCCTCGCTCGACGGCCGCGATCTCGTTCTTCTCGTCGACCACCAGGCGGGCGACGACCGGCTCGATGTGGCGTTTCACGTGAGCGACAAGTTCGCTCGTCATCCCCTTGATGCCGGAAAACTGACCACCGGGGCGGCCGTTCAATGCGACAACGGTTGGATAGTCGAACAATGCCTGAGCCTGTTCGCGGAGTTCCGCGGTGCGATCAAATTCGTCGTGTTCGCGCTGGCGCTCGGCATCGGCCGAGATCAACGCGACTTCCGAGCGCAACACGGTATCGAATTCTTCTAGCAGGTCATCGATGCGGCGTTCTGCGTCCTGGAGAACAGGGTCCGATCGTCCGGGCATCATCGTGTTGGCGCGTATCACGACATAGGCATAGATCTCACTGGAAAGGCGTGACGCCAACTGTAGTTGGGTGTGGGATTTGTCCGCACGCTGCAGATAATACGCGGCGCGCTGCATACCCAGACCGGCCGCCAAGGCCATGCCGAGGATCAGGCATGCCATGCCCCCAAGGACGATGGCGATCTGCCAGCGGATCGAAATGGCGGGTTTTCGCATTGGCCCATTGTGGAGTGGGCTCGCCGCGACGTCGAGATTCGTCGCCGCTTGTCACAGCGGCCGCAATGAGCGTGTCAAGAAGAGGCGGCTAACGTTTCAACGCGGGCAGTGCACATCGTGGTGTATCGCCAAAGTTCGGAAGCATTGTGTGGAGCAGCGGTCTGGCCATCAGCCGTCGAGTCTGATGAAGCAGGGAAGTGCGCCGGTTTGCGCCCGCGAGTGTGCGATCGGCATCTGCTCCGGAAAAGCGGATGGCGACCCTGTGGGCGCGGGAATCCGGTCGTGCGACTGATGGAGACTGCCGCAGCAGATCTGGCGCTGGGGCACACAAGCAGAGGTCCGCTGTCCACAGACGTCCGCCTGCACCCTGCCCAAGGGCGATGTCCCCTGCGGTCGCGTTCCTGTCGATCAGAACTTCGGGAAGCCGCCGCAGAACCCGCTTGCACGAGCGATGAACGGTGAATCATTCACCGTGCTCATAGCCGGATTCGATGTGAAGCGATGGCTCCGGCCGCTCAGCAGCCACTGATTGAGCCGCGGATCAACTTCCGAATCCGGGTGACAAGGGGTTTATTGTGCGTCGTCGAATATCCGTTCATGATCGGCGCATGAACAGTCACACGACACTACTGGCCGTTTTGATCGATGCCGACAACACGTCGCCGAAGTACGCGAAGGCGATCTTCGAAGAGATCTCTGGATTCGGTGAGGCATCAGTGCGACGGTGCTACGGTGATTTCTCCAGCTCGCGGATGAGCGGATGGAGTGAGCGGATCGCGTCGTTCGGACTTGTCCCACATCACCAACCTGCGAATACCGTCGGCAAGAACGCCAGCGACATCGCCCTCGTGATTGACGCGATGGACCTTTTGCATTCGGGGCGGTTCGACGGATTCGTCCTCGTTTCATCGGACAGCGATTTCACACGGCTCGCAAGTCGCATCCGGGAGCAGGGGCTGGACGTTTACGGCATTGGCGAGAAAAAAACGCCCGACGCCTTCCGGCAGGCCTGCAAGCGGTTCATCTTCGTCGAGAATCTCGGGGACGACGACAGCGCGGCAACAGAACCATTGAAACCTGTCGACAGAACGGCGCTGAACAGAGCGTATCAACTGATCCGTAACGTAATGGAAACCAGCCCGGACCCGGACGGGTGGACGGCGCCAGGCTGGATCGGGCAGCAACTCGTGCAGCGTTACCCTGACTTCGACCAACGCAGTTTCGGGTTCACCAAGCTGACGGAGCTGATCAGGGCGACAGCGAAATTCGAGGAAATGGGCAGCGGCGGCGGTCTACGGTTCAGACTCCCGCCTGCGTAAGGTCGAGCAATCGCTCAGTGAATTGCCATCGCAGCGTGCTGCGCTCATTCAGCCGTCGACACATCCGAACCGCGCGTTTGTCTGCTTTCCTGACGGGTCCCGGAAGCCAGCAGGCGGCCATAGTGGCCACCATGCCGTGTTCTGCACCGGGACTTGCCCAACGACCTCGCGCCCCATTTCTCAGTCGACTTTCGCATGCCGGGCGGATGGCGACCGATAGACCGAGGGCGGGGCCGGGCAGTGAATCGCGATTCTTTCCGCACGGATTGCCACTGCGGCAACTTTACGTACCCCGCGCGTGAGTTGCCGTTGATGCCCTCACCACGCCTGCCTGCACGCATCGGCGTGGCGGACGCCAATCTGTCGTAGGTGCCGCGTCCACCGCTCTTGCGCACAACGTTGCTACCACTCCGTCGGTTGCCGACGCCGGGGCTTCGCGGGGTCTTGCCACTCGCGGCGGGGGGGCGGGCGCGCCTGTGCGCCTGGGGCTGCCAGAGAATCGGCTGTGTGTTTGGCTGCGCGTCGGCATCGACCTGATCGCGCGACGGGGTTCGTGAGGTGATCTCGGTCTTTCCCCGGGCGCTTCCCCCATGATGCACTGTCGGCGTTTCGATTACGTCACTCGCGCGGTGTGACGTTGGCGTGATGCCGGCATTTGCCGCGACAAACCCGCCCGCGAACCGTCGCCTCCGCGGAATCCTGGTGACGTCCACACCACCACTGTGTCGATCGAAGTCAAATGTCCGTCGCGAGCTCACGTATACTTTCGATACGGTGATGCGGGCAGATGGCTGTTGAGCTTCAGGAACGAACACGTGCGTATCTTCATTTCTTACGCCAGTGCACACCACGACACCGCAGAGAGCATCGCGCTACGGCTGCGGCGGGACGGACACGTGGTGTTCTTCGACCGCCACAGCCTGCGTGCGGCCGAGGAGTTCGACACCAGTATCCGTCGCGAAGTGGAAAGCGCGGACCTGTTTGTGTTTCTGATCACACCCGAAGCCGTGCGTGCCGGTGCCTACACGCTCACCGAACTGGATCTGATGCAGCAGCGCTGGCCCGATCCGTCGGGACGCGTGCTGCCCGTGATGCTCGAATCGACGCCGATCAACGATCTGCCACCCTACGCACGGGCCGTGACGGTGTTTCACGCCAAGGGCAATCTGGTGGCCGAGGTGGCCGCTCAGGTCGCCAAGATCAGTGGACAGCGGCGCCGCCGCCGCATGCCGTACGTGCTGGGCGGCGCGGTGCTCGTGGGGTTGGTCGTCATCGGCTATGCGTTGATGCCGCGTGAACCCGCCGGCGAGGGCGGCACGCAGCAGGATACTGTCGCGACCTGTTTTCTGCATGGTCGGCTGCGCTATGCCGAAGGTCCGCCGGACGGCCTCACGTTGCGCGTGAGCGGTGGCGGGATCTCGCAGGAGTTCGTCGCGGCTGCGGATGGAGGGGCTAATATTCATGTGACGGCAGCGCAATTGCCGCACTGGGAGCTGCGCGTGATCGACCCGGATGGACGAACCCTCGGTTCGCTGACGCAGGACGGTTGCCCGACGGCCGATGTCGGACACGTGCTGAGTGAACGGCTGCAACTCGAACTGGGTCCGCGCGATGTGTTGCCTTAGGCATTTTTGCGCGGTGGTATTGATGCTGGCGACCGCGTCGGCCGTGGCGGAAACCATCGTCAAGGGCCGCGTGATCGACGCATCCACGGATGCGCCGGTCATCGGTGCCGAGGTCGAATTGCTGCGCGCGGCCGAGGTGCTCGCTGTCGGCGACAGCGACAACAGTGGTCGCTTCCTGTTGTCGTTCGCGTTCGAAACCACACCCGAGCAACGCGCGTTGCGTCTGCGCGTTAAGCGGGCAGGTTATGCCACCGGGTCGGCCAAGGTCATCGTCACGGCCGGTCGCCCGGATCGCGACGCCTACGATGTCACGATGCTGCCGGACGCACTCGCGCGCTGTGTCAGTGGCGATCCCTATCTGGTCACCGTTGGACGCTTCTTCGATCCGCCGTCCGGCGCCAATGTCGTCCAGCTCTCCGGCTACCTGGCACGTGCGCTGTCGTTGCATCTCGCGCCGGAGTTGCAGAAGAAGCATCTGCCCGACGGGCTGCAGCTCACCTTCGTGGAATGCACCGGCGCATCACCGCACTCGCTCGCGCATCTGGCGAACTACGCGCGCGCACTGGGTGCACAGGTCTTCATCGCCGGCGACGTCATCGAAACCGGCGCACGGTACACGGTGCGTACCTATTTCGGCGATCCGTATGGCGTGTTCGGCCCGGACACTTCGGTCGTCAACCGCGACGTCGACATCGCTGATCCGGCCGCGGTGGCGCTGGATGCCGACACCTATGCACACATGCTGGTTGCGTTGACGCATCGCTATGTCGAGAACGGCCGCCACGCGGAATGCGTGGACATCTGCGTTGCGGCAGAACAGCTGATCCAAGAGTTGTCACCGGGACAACCGACGCCCAAGATCATCAGCGATCAGCGTGAATTCTGTGCGGCACGTACCGAGAACGCGAGGTTGCTGCCATGAAGCTGCTGTTCACTGTGGTCTGCCTGCTGTTGTTCGCGATGTCGGATGGCATTGCCGGCATCGACAAGTCGCTCGACGAACAACTCAACATCCTGGCCCAGGGCAAGATCCCAGAGCGCCTGATCCCCGGTGCCCAGTATCGTGTCGCCGTGTTCTCCTACAACGACCCCGACGATACCGGGCTCGGCGACACGCTGGCGGCGATCGCCGCGCGCGAGGTCCTCACCAACAGCAAGGTGAGTTCGATCGGTGTGATCTTTTTCAAGGGCGGTGTGGCACCCAGCGGTGATTCCAAACTGGGGTATTTCGACAAGGTCGAGAAGGTGACGGCCGCGCAGGACGTCAAGCTCGCCGTCTGGGGCATCATCCGCACCGTGGGCGACCAGCTCGAGATCCTCACCTACGCCCAGGTGCCGCGCCCGGCGCTGGAGCAGCATTTCACGTGGCGCTTGCGCATGCCCGAGGCGATGGGTGGACAATCGTTGTTGGCGCGACTGCGGCCCGACCGCATCCTCGTGCAACGCCTCCTGCTCGATGCCGATGGCGTTGCCGCCTTGCGGCGTGGCGCGGATGCCATCGCCACGGTGCGTAGCGCACCGCGCAACGAAGCACCGGTCAAAGCCACCTTGCCGATGGACAGGGTCTATTACATCGTCGGGCGCAAGAACGACTGGGTGCATCTGCAGGCCGCTGGCGGGGTCGACGGCTGGGCGCCGGTACGTGGTCAATGCACCGGCGCATGCGGCGAGTTCCTGCAGGCAGCGACCTATGCCGGTGGCGTGTTGCGCTACATGGCCGACGGCGAGGTGCCGGCGGCGCGCGGCAGGTTCACCGACGAGGCGCGGGCCGTTGCCGACCAGCTCGGTGCGCTGGGTCTGCTGGCGCGCGGGACCCTGGACGACCTGCATGACCTCCAGCGCGTGATTCGCCCGTGGCTGCAGCGCAAGGCCGTACCACCGGGTGGCGCGGCGTTCGCCAACATCCAGGCCCTGGCCGAGCTCGCGCTGGCACTCAAGGAGGAGTACCTGTCGCACGCGGGACATGGTGCGGACGCGGCTGAGAAGGATGCTCTCTACAACCAGATTCAGCTCAGCAAACGCGGTGCGCGCGACCAGGCATATGCATTGGCCAAGATCTCGCTGAGTGATCCGCGCAATCCCGATCTGCTGCATAACCTGGCCGTGCTGTTTGCTTATGCCGGTGACGGCGAGCGTGCGGATCTGGCGCGGCAACTCGCCGAGACGGCCATCACCGAATGACCGACTCGTGGTCGGGTGCGTGACCTGCGCACCTCGCTACTGACCTCGCTTGCGCCTTGCCACGACACGCGCCACACC
>JAGRHA010000192.1 GCA_020445205.1 Gammaproteobacteria bacterium | reverse complement strand
ACGCTGGGGGTGCTTGGTCTGCAGGAGCGGCAGCGGACGCGTCTGTTCGTCGTGCGTGACCCATTCAGGCGCTTCTATTCGTGCCTCGTGTATCTGCCACGTGAACGCTACAGCCGTGAAGTGAGGATCGCGGTGCAGGAAGTGCTCACCGACGCGCTGGAAGGCGCGGATGTGGTGTTCGAGACGCATTTTTCCGAATCGATACTCGCGCGCATCTACTATGTCGTCATCGCGCGGCCGGGCAGTGAGATCGAGTACGACATCGGCGATCTCGAGCGCCGTATCGTCGCCGTCACGTCGAGCTGGCAGGATGGCCTGCACGAAGCGCTGTACAGCCAGGTCGACGAAGCGTTGGCGACACGCTGGCTCGCTGAATATGGCACGGCATTTCCCCGTGGTTTTCGTGACGATTTTCATCCGCGTATCGCCGTCAACGATATTCAGCGCCTCGAGCAGATGCGTGCCGATGGGCGTGTCGGCGTGCATGTGTACCACCCGCTTATCGAGGCCGTCGATCAGGTTCATGTGCGTCTGTATGCACTGGCCGAGCCCATCCCCCTGTCGCAGGTCATCCCGGTATTGGAACACATGGGCCTGCGCGTGATCGGTGAACGCCCTTATCGGATCCGGCATGCAGCGGGTGACGCGTGGATCCACGATTTCTCGACCACGCGCCCGACCGGTACGCAGCCGATCGATGATGACCTCGCACAGCGCTTCATCGAGACCTTTCTGCGGGTGTGGGAGGGACACCTGGATGATGACGGATTCAACGGTTTGGTGCTGCGTGCCGGGCTGTCGTGGAAAGAGGCATTGCTGATGCGTGCCTACAGCCGTTACCAGCATCAGATTCGTGTTCAGTTCACGCAGGAATACATGATCGCCGTACTCAATCGGCACCCGGTGGTGGCGCAGGTGCTGGTGCGGCTGTTCGCCGTGTTGTTCGACCCTGCCATCGAACGTGATGGCGATGCGGAATCCGATGTGCGCGCGCGTTTCGAGTCCCTGCTCAACGACGTCGAAAGCCTCGACGAGGACACCATCCTGCGACGTTTCCTGCGCCTCATCGATGCCACGTTGCGCACCAATTACTATCGCCACGAAAGTGATGGTGGCGACAAGGCCTATCTTTCGTTCAAGTTCGATCCCCACCGCATCGAAGGCATGCCACTGCCGTTGCCGATGTTCGAGATCTTCGTCTTCGCCCAGCACATGGAAGGCGTGCACTTGCGCGGCGGGCGTGTGGCGCGTGGTGGGCTGCGCTGGTCGGATCGCATGGAGGACTACCGTACCGAGATCCTCGGCCTCATGAAGGCGCAGATGGTCAAGAACACGGTCATCGTGCCCGTCGGTTCGAAGGGCGGTTTCATCGTCAAGGATGCGGCAGCGGGTGACAGTCGTGAGGAACGGCAGGAAAAGGGCATCAAGGCCTATCGCACTCTGCTGCGCGGCATGCTCGACATCACCGACAACCTGTCAGGGCAGCAGATCGTTGCGCCTGCGGAGGTGGTCCGTCGCGATGACGATGACCCCTATCTGGTCATCGCGGCCGACAAGGGCACGGCGACGTTCTCGGATATCGCCAACGGTGTGTCCGCCGACTACGGCTTCTGGCTCGGCGATGCCTTCGCCTCGGGCGGTTCGGCGGGCTACGACCACAAGGCCATGGGCATCACGGCACGCGGTGCCTGGGAGTCGGTCAAACGCCATTTCCGCGAGCTTGGCGTCGACGTACAAAGCAGCGATTTCACTGTCGCCGGTATTGGCGATATGTCGGGGGACGTGTTCGGCAACGGTATGCTGCTGTCGCGTCATATCAAACTGGTCGCCGCGTTCAATCACCGCCACATCTTCATCGATCCGGACCCTGATCCCGAGCGGTCGTTCGTTGAACGCGAACGCCTGTTCCAACTGCCACGGTCGGGATGGTCCGACTACGACCACCAGCTGATCTCGAAGGGCGGTGGCGTGTTCGCACGTTCGGCCAAGTCGATCGTGCTCGAGCCACAGGCGCAGCACCTGCTCGATCTGAAGAGCGAGCGCATCGCACCGAATGACCTGATCCGCGCGATCTTGCGTGCGCGCATCGACCTGCTGTGGAACGGTGGCATCGGTACCTATGTCAAAGCCAGTCAGGAAACACATACCCAGGCACATGACAAGTCGAACGACGATTTGCGCATCGATGCGTCGGAGTTGCGTTGCCGTGTCGTGGGTGAGGGAGGCAATCTCGGTTTGACGCAACTCGCGCGCGTCGAATTCGCCTTGAATGGCGGCCTGCTGTACACCGATGCCATCGATAATTCTGCGGGAGTCGACTGCTCAGACCATGAGGTCAACATCAAGATCCTGCTCGACCGGGTCGTCGGCGAAGGGGATATGACGCTGAAGCAGCGTAACCAGCTGCTCAGCGTGATGACGGAAGATGTCGCAGCACTCGTGTTGGCGGACAACTATGCACAGACACAGGCGATCAGTGTCGTCGTCAATGGTGGCGTCGAGCGCCTGTATGAACATGCGCGCTTCATCGACCTGCTCGAGCAACGCGGCGAATTCGACCGCGTACTGGAGGGGCTGCCGGACAAGAAGTCGCTCGCTGAACGCCAGGCACAGGGCAGGGGGCTGACCAAGCCGGAAGTGTCGGTATTGCTCGCGTACAGCAAGAAGAATTACTTCGATGCCATCGTGGCTTCCGATGTACCTGATGATCCGTTCGTCGCCGAACGTGTCATCAGCTACTTCCCCGGCGTACTCGGCGAACGTTTCCGCGATCGTATCCAGCAACACCGCTTGCGCCGTGAAATCATCGCGACAGTCGTGGCTGGTGATATCGTTGACCATATCGGCCCCGGAATCGGTTTTCGCGTGCGCGAAGAGACCGGCAGCGACATTGCCAATATTGCACGCGCCTACCTGGCTGCCAGTGAGATCTTCGATACCGACGAGTTGTGGACGCAGGTCGAACGACTCGACAACCAGCTTGCGGCCGGTCTGCAAATCGAAATGCTCGCGGCGATCGCGCGTTTCCTGGAACGCATCATCACTTCGTTGTTGCGCGAGCACCGGCAGACACTCGACATGACGGCCAACCGGGCGCGCTATCGTGAGGGCGTGTGCGAGTTGTGGGCTGCGCTACCCAAGCCGCTGGCCGAGCACGACAAAGACGCATTCACGCGCCGCGCGCGGCATTTCAGCAAGGCGGGGGTCGCGAAAGATCTTGCTCGACGGATCGCCGGACTGGAATCGATGGCGGCAGCACTCGATATCGTCGACGTTGCGCGCGTGACGGACGTGGATGTCGGTACCGCGGCATGGATCTATTCGGCGTTGAATCATACGCTGCAACTCGACTGGATCGATGAGCAAATCGAAGCACTTGCGATTCAGACACACTGGCACTTGCTGGCACAGACGCGGTTGCAGACGGCGCTGCTCGTACATCGCCGCCAGCTCACGGCTCAGATCCTGACCGAGCGTGGCCGTGAACGTACGCCACGCGGCGTGCTCGAACGTTGGACGCGGCACCACCACGCCGTATTGGCACGGCACGACCAATCCATAGCGGAACACAAGACAGGTAATGTCTTTGATTTCGCCATCATGTCATTGATCGTCGCCGGTATCGGCGATCTGTTACCGGCTACGTCACCGCGCAGCTGAGGGTGGCTGATGCCGTAACCGGACGTCAGGGCCGGACCACCATCACGGTGCAGGGTGCGCGCTCGACGACATGTGTCGAACACGAACCGAGAAAGACCTTGCTGATGTCTTTGGCCCTGGCCGGCAGGATGATCAGGTCGGTCGCATGTTCCTTGGCATACTTGACTACCGATTTGTGCGGGCTGCCCGATGTGACGTGCGACTTGATCTTGTCAGGCTGCTCGAAGTTTGCAGCGATGTAGCGTTTGAGCTCGTCGCAGACCTGTTTCTCCGCCTTCTT
>JAGRHA010000191.1 GCA_020445205.1 Gammaproteobacteria bacterium | reverse complement strand
CGCTGCTCGTACATCGCCGCCAGCTCACGGCTCAGATCCTGACCGAGCGTGGCCGTGAACGTACGCCACGCGGCGTGCTCGAACGTTGGACGCGGCACCACCACGCCGTATTGGCGCGGCACGACCAATCCATAGCGGAACACAAGACAGGCAACGTCTTCGATTTCGCCATCATGTCATTGATCGTCGCCGGCATTGGCGATCTGTTGCCGGCTACGGCACCGCGCACCTGAGGGTGACTGATGCTGCAACCGGACGTCAGGGCCGGACCACCATCACAGTGCAGGGTGCACGCTCGACGACATGTGTCGAACACGAACCGAGAAACACCTTGCTGATGTCTTTGGCCCTGGCCGGCAGGATGATCAGGTCTGTTGCATGTTCCTTGGCATACTTGACCACCGATTTGTGCGGGCTGCCTGATGTGACGTGCGACTTGATCTTGTCGGGCTGCTCGAAGTTTGTCGCGATGTAGCGTTTTAGCTCGTCGCAGACCTGTTTCTCCGCCTTCTTCATCGCGTCGGCGGGGAAGTAGGAGGCGACGAGTGGCATGCCGAAATCGGGGAATACCGTGATGACGGTGATTTCCGAGCCATGATGCGCAGCGATATCGGTCGCGATGGACACTGCACGTGCCGAAAGGGACGTCGCCTGCAGGTCGACCGGCAACAGGATCTTTTCGAACATGGTCAGCCCCTCCGGATCAGGCCGATTGCGGCGTGTGATGCTGTGCCGCGAGCCGCCGGCGTTGCAGCCAGGCGATACCCGCGAGCAGCAACAGTGCCGGGATGAACATCAGGTGTTTGGGTGGGCGGTCCGCCTCGACCTGCAGGTTGACGATCTGCCAGTCGAAGTCGATACCGACGTTTTGCGCGGTGCTGCCGAACATCACGTTGTCCGCGTAGACCTTGCCGTCTTCGACGCGTACTTCCAACCCGGCCTCGCGCAGGCGGCTCTCGCCGTCGCCCGCCGTTTCCAGCGGCAGCAGGACCGTCTTGCTGACGAACTTGCCGTCGAGATTCTCTCCCTCGACATACATCTGCAGTTTGCCGTTCTGCGGCACCTTGGCGGCACGTTCGACGATCTGTGTCGCATCGATGGTTTCGGTGGGGGCATATATCTCGTCCCACCAGAAGCCGGGGCGGAACAGCGTGAACGCGACCAGCAACAATGCCAGCGATTCCCACAATCGGCTCTTCGTCAGCCAATAGCCCTGGGTGGCCGCAGCGAACAGCAGCATCGCGATGGTCGCGGATACGATGACGATGAGCAGTTCGAACCAGTTGGCGATGCCGATCAGCAGCAACTCGGTGTTGAAGATGAAAAGGAACGGCAGAATCGCGGTACGGATGTCGTACATGAAACCCTGTATACCGGTCTTGATCGGGTCGCTCTTGGCGATCGCGGCCGCGGCGAAGGCGGCGAGTCCGACAGGTGGTGTGTCATCGGCCAGGATGCCGAAATAGAACACGAACATGTGCACGGCGATCAGTGGCACGATGACGCCGTTGGTTGCTGCGAGTGACACCACGACGGGTGCCATGAGACTGGACACCACGATGTAGTTGGCAGTCGTTGGCAGGCCCATGCCGAGCACGATGCAGATGGCCGCGGT
>JAGRHA010000190.1 GCA_020445205.1 Gammaproteobacteria bacterium | reverse complement strand
TTGCAGATCCTGGCATCGGATGATTCGCCGTTGAAGAAACTGCTGATTGCCGTGGAGCGTGAAACGACGCTGAGTCGTGCCGACGATCTCGTCGACAAAGGCAGCGATGCGGCGGTCGGGGCATTGAAGAAATTCGGCGACACGGTGGGCAGCCTGCTGCAGACGCCAGCGCCCGTAACACAGGGGTTGGGTGGTGGTGCCTGGCGCCATCCTGTCGACGAGCACTTCGTACGCCTCAACAATCTGGTGCGTGCTGCCGAGGGCGGTTCGCCGGGCATCGATGGCAGTCTGGCCCTGTTGACCGAACTCACGGGTTACCTCAAGTCACTGCAAGGTATGCGCGGGCTCAAGATGGTCGATGAGGTGAAGTCGCTGTCGGACAGCGTCGTCGGCCGCCTCGAGCAACACGCGGCACGGCAGCCGACACATCTGCGCAGTTGGCTCGAGGTCGTCGACTGGCAGGTGAGGCAGTTGCTCGGCGGCCGTGCACTGGCACATCTCAACGACGAGTGGCGTGCGACCGTGTGGCGCGACTACCAGCGTGGGCTGAGCGGCAAGTACCCGCTGTCACCGAGCAGCGCGCGTGATGCAACGCTCGAAGATTTCGGTGACTTCTTCGGTCCCGACGGCACCATGGATCGCTTCTTCCGCGAGTATCTCGCAGATTTCGTCGACACCTCGGGGCGGGTGTGGAACGTGCCCGAAAAGAGCCCGATCCACATCTCCCGTGAAGTGCTCGTGGCCATGCAGCGGGCGGCCGTGATCCGCGAGGCGTTCTTCGCCTCGCGTGACAAACGCCCCGCCGTTTCGTTCTCCCTGGCACCGATCACCATGGATATCGGCATCAACGAGTTCTCGCTCGACCTCGACGGCCAGACGGTACGTTTCGACCACAGTGCGACGCGACCCAAGGCCGTGCAATGGCCGGGACCACGTGCAACGGGGACTGTGAGCATGCGCGTGTCGCCACCCAAGGCGCAGGGTTCCGGTGGGCGCACGATCGACGGCCCCTGGGCGTGGTTCCGCCTGCTCGACGATTCGAAAGTGACGCGACGTGCGGCCGACCAGTTCGATATCACGTTCGATATCGACGGGCGCAAGATCGAATACGAACTGCGCGCCGGCAGTGCGCTCAATCCGTTCAATCTCAGCGAATTGGAACGATTCCGATGCCCGGAGCTACTGTGAACCCCGCTGCCAACCCCACCACGGCCGGTTACTTCGGCAAACTGCCGACACGCGGCGATTTTGTCTCGGGCAATCTCGGGCGCGAGTTCACCGATCCCTGGGACGACTGGATCCAGATCGCGCTGGAGCAGAGTCGGCAGCAACTCGGTGAGCAATGGCTCGACATCTACCTGACCAGTCCGATGTGGTGTTTCGCGCTATCACCGGCGATCTGCGGTGACCGTGCGTGGGCCGGTGTCTTGATGCCGAGCGTCGATGCCGTGGGGCGCTATTTCCCGCTGACTATCGCAGTGCCGCTGCGCCGCGACACCAATGTCGTGTCGTTGCCGACGACCGCCCGCGATTGGTTCGAGCAGGCCGAGATACTGGCGCGTTCCTGCCTCGACGACGAGTTCGATTTCGAACGCTTCGACGAACAAGTCGCGGCATTGGGCGTTCCGACGACACAGGCGGCGGCACAACCCGCGACGGAAGCAAACGGCGGCGTGCGGCTCTCCGATGCCTGGCGATACGGCATGCCGGGTGCTGGTCACCCGCAACAGGACTACCCGACGTTGCTGCACGATGCGATGCAGCGATTGCTGTTTGCCTATGGACTCTGGTGGACCAGCGGGTCGGCACGCATATCGCCGAGTTACCTGTTCTGTCAGGGCTTGCCGCCACCACAGGGCTATGCGGCGATGCTCGATGGTCGCTGGGGGCAATGGGGTTGGGACGACCGTCACGTGCTCGACGCTGAACGCGGTACACCAGAGCCGCCGAGTGATGAACACTGAGGCGACGTCACCGCGGCGGTGGGTGTCGGCCTCGCTGTCGGACGTCGGCCTGGTGCGCTCGATCAACGAGGACAGTTGTCGTGCACTGAACGACGTGCAGGTATGGCTGGTCGCCGACGGCATGGGCGGCCATCAGGCGGGTGATGTCGCGAGTCGCTCGATCGCGGAAAGCATCGACGGACTGGCCGTCGATGAACGCCTGTCGGATCTCATCGAGCAGGTATGCGCGCGCATTCAGGTTGTGAACACGTTCCTGGTTGCGGAAGGTCGCCGCCAGCATGGGGTCATCGGCAGCACGGTCGCGGCTCTGATTCTGCGCGACCGCCATGCCGTGTGCATCTGGGCCGGTGACAGTCGCATCTACCGCCTGCGCAACGGGCGCATCCGCCAGTTGACGCGCGATCATCGCTGGATCGAGGAGTTCGTCGACCGCGGCCTGCTGTCGCGCGGTGCCGCCGACAATCATCCCATGTCGAACGAGATCACACGGGCGGTCGGCGCCGATGACCTGCTGGAACTGTCGGTGGAAATGCGCAGTGTGATGCCGGGTGACAAGTATCTGATCTGCAGCGATGGCCTGTACGGCGAAGTCGCGGAGTCGGAGATCGAACAGATTCTCGCCGTGTCCAACCTGGGCGACGCCTGCCGCGAACTCGTCGCTTCGGCGAAGCACGGTGGCGCACACGACAATGTCACCGTGATCGTGGTGCAGGAAAACCCCTAACGGTTGCGGCTTCCGGTCGCGGGTACGGCACGAGGTCTCCATCATGGACATGCTGGTCAAACTCTATGAGCTGCCCGACGCTACGCCGTACGCGAGCGATCTGCAGCGTGCGGGTATCGTCGTGCGTCGCGCGATGGTGCACGAACGCCACAAGGTCGCGGCCTGGGTGTCGGAGACATTCGGCGCCAAGGCCGCAGGTTGGGTGGACGAGTGCACGGCGGCATTCGCACGCCAGCCGGTAGCCTGCCACATTGCTGTCCGCTCGGGCACCGTGGTGGGCTTCGCCTGTTATGACACCACGGCACGTGGCATGTTCGGGCCGATTGGCGTCGGCGAAAGCGCGCGTTCGAACGGCATCGGTAGATTGCTGTTGTTGGCGTCGTTGCGCGACATGCATGTCGTGGGTTACGCCTATGCGGTCGTAGGGCATGTCGCCAACACGACCTTTTTTGCCAAGGCGGCGGGCGCCGTCGCGATTGAGGGTTCGACGCCGGGCCCGTACCCCGCAGACAGCGCCCTCGTCTGAGCGCCGGACAAGCACGGACTCAGCGGGTCATGCCTTCGACGGCGTCTTTCGCGGCGCGCAATGTCGATTCGCCGAGACCGATGCTGGCCAGTGCATCCTGAGCGGCGGTGAGTGCACTGTGCGCCGTCGCTTCATCTTTGTTTGCGATCGCGGTATTTACGAGACGCAGTTGTGCAATCGCCTGTATCCCGTTCAGCGCGCTGCTCTCGTCTGCCTGTAGACCGAGCGCATTGCGCAGCAGTGACTCGGCCTGGTCGAGGTTGGCGGCATCGAGCGGCGCCTCGGCGATCTTGCGCAGTCCGACACTGATGATCGGATAGATCTCGGCCGGGCTCGGCCGGGTCTGTGCGATCTGCGTCGTCGTGCGCTCAAGCAGTTCGCGCAGTGCCGGTACCGGTGCGCCCGCGTAGCTCGTGTCCTGCACGAGCTGACGCAGGCCGCCGAGTCGTTGTGTCGCTGTAGCGAACCGGGTTTCCGCGATCGCGCTGCGTATCTGCAAGACGCCGTCGACGACCTGCATGCCGAGCGTGACAATCGGGTTGTCCGCATGCGTCTTCGCGATGTCGTTGAATTCAGCGATGACCGCTTGCAGATCGGCTTGCTCCGCTGACGGTGTGGCGAGTAATACAGCGATGTGTTCGAGCCGCGATTCGAGGCCGGCGCGCAGCTGGGCATTCACCGTATCCACGGCTTTCTGCAACGGCTTCACCAGGCCGAGGCCGCTGAGCGCCTGCTGCGCCATCTGCACCTGCTCGGCGGCATCGGCGACTTCAGCTGTCTGCAGCGACTGGTGGGCTGCGCGCACGGCCTCGAGTGCGCGCCGCAGGATCAGACCACGGGAATCATCGGCCCGGGCCGCGAGGATATCGGCGACCAGGGTATCGACGCGTAACCACGACGTTTCCGCAAACGGCGCCTGGTTCAACAGTGCCACGGCTTCGCCGGCCCAGGCGACGATGTCACGTTCCAGCAACAGTGTCTGCCAGCGTTGATTTTCTTCGTCGATCCGCGTCCGCAAGGTGTCCAGACCCGTGGTATCGGCGCCGGCTTTGGTGAGGTGTGCCTGTGCCTCCTGCAAGGTGGTCAATGCGGCGTCGAAATTTCGCTTGCCCCTTTGTTGCAGTGACTGCGCAAGCTTCTGCAACCCGAGCTCCCATAAGCCGACACGTGCGTCACCGGCCGCCACCTGCGCCGCGGCATCGACCTGTTCGCGTGCGGGCTGCAGATTGCGTGTTTCGAGCCACTCACCAGCGGCGATGAAAGCCTGCACCTGGCTGAGCCGCCAATCGCGTTCAGCCGCTGCCGCCTGCTGCCTGAGGCGTGCGACGAGGCCACCATCGAGGCCGGACTGCGGCAGCTGCGCGGCCAGCTGGTCGAGCGTCTTGCGCAGTGCGGCATACTGGTGATCTGCGAGTTCAGCACTGAACGCGCGCAACAGGAACACGACTTCCATCTCGCTGGT
This sequence comes from Gammaproteobacteria bacterium, assembly GCA_020445205.1. Taxonomy (GTDB): domain Bacteria; phylum Pseudomonadota; class Gammaproteobacteria; order Chromatiales; family Chromatiaceae; genus Thiosocius. The sequence goes on along the minus strand of JAGRHA010000190.1, from coordinate 7,313 downwards.
GATGCGCCCCGCCAGCGACCCGGAATCGGCCAATGACTCGTTGAGCGCCATCGCCCTGCCATAGGCTTCGGTTGCCTGCTTCAACGTGTCTTCATCGAGCGGTGCTGCATCGATGCTGGCGCTCGTTGTCTGCAGCAGTGACTCGATCTCCGCGATATGTTGCGCCGTCGTCCAGCGTTCACGCACACCGTGCAGGGTCTGCGACAGGTTGTCGAGCGCGTTTTCGTCGAGGCCCGCCGCGGGCAGCTGCTCGCGCGCCGCGGCGAGGTGTCGTTCGGCATCATCGAACTGCTGCCGTCGTGATGCGTCGAGCGCCTCTCCGACCAAGCCCACAAGGCGCGCGCCGGACTCCGCGACGGCCGCGCCCTGGTCGAGACCTGCGAGTGCCTTGTAGGCGTCTTCGATCTGTTGCAGGTTGCCGCCGTCGCTGTCGGTGCGGCTCAACAGGTCGCCGATGTCACTCAGCAACTGCCCGCGCTGCGATCGTTGTTCATCGGACCAGCTCGTCTGCGCGTCGCGCAGCCGCACGCGGGCCTTGTCGAGGTTGCGCTCGCCGAAGTGTGAGAGCTGCTGCTCGGCATTCGCGACGCTCTGCAGTGCCTGCTCGAACCGTGCCTGCTTCATTTCCTGCCGTGCTTGCTGCAGCAGGCCGAGGACCTGCTCTCCGGCGCTGGCCGGCGCGGCGCCGCCATCGATCGCGTGAATGGCATTGAACACGCGTTGCGCTGCGGCCTGCGAACTCTCGGCGAGCGGTTGTTCGACGAGGATATCGAACGCCTGCTGCATCAGTGTGGCGATGCGCTGCTCGCGCTGCTGACGTGTCCAGGTCGTCGACTCGTCGAGAATCAGTTCACGCAGCTGTGGTAGCGCGGGGTTGTCCACACCGGCATTGCCGAGTTGGTCGAGCGCCTGCTGCAGCGCGGTCAGGGCAGCGGCAAAGTCGTGTTCCCTGCGTGCGAGGCCCAGCGTTTCGAGTGCGCCGATACCTGCAGCGAGATGATTCGCCTGTGCGTCCTGCGGCGCGAGTTCAAGCATACGCAGCGTGTGCTGTTTGGCGGTGGTCAGCGCAGCACTGGCGAGCGGTGCGTCTGCCCCCAGCGCGGCCACCGCCTGGGCGCCATTCCAGGCGCGTTCACGTTCGTCGATCACGGTGCCGGCGCGAGTGAGGAATGCGGGCTCGATGCCCGCGCCCTGTAACCGCTCGACGATCTCAGGCGCGTCGAGTGCCGCGCGTGCGCCGGCAAAGTCTGCATCGTCCAGCAGCTGTATCATCGCGCTAACCGCCGCCGTGAGCTCGACGCCGTGTTGTGCCGCCGCATGTTCGTTGTCGAACGCGGGATCGCTACCGCCCGTCTGCAATGCCGATCGGTAGGCCTCGAGCGCCGCACTCGTGGCGTCGACGTCGAACGGGGCATTGGAGAGCGACTGCGCGGCGTCGATCAATTGCGTACGAATGGCCTCGCGGGTCTGTGCGATACCCCAATCGGTCCGGCTCTGGTCCAGATAGGCCTTCGCGAGTTCGGCGGCGCGCGTCGTGAAGCCCGCGTTGGCCGCCACCTTGTGCGCGGATACGATCAGGTGCTCTGCAGCGTCGAATTCCGCGCGCGCGACGGCGTCGTATGCGCCAAGCAGTTTGCCGACGAAGGTCTGCCATACCTGCGCCTGGCTGTGCGACTCGTCGAGGGCCAAAACCTGTTCGAAGCGCTCGCCGGCTTTGCGGATATCCGGCTCCCGCAGCGGGTCGTGCAGCAGCAGTTCTTCGGCATCGTGCATCAGCTGTGCGATCTGTGCCGCGCGGTCGGACTCGAACACCTGGCGCCGTTCATCGACGCGTTCGACGGCACTGCGCAGATCGTCGATGCCGAGCGGCACGAGCGACTGCCGGGCGCGATCGACCTGTGTGCGAGCTTCAGTGAACAGGTTGCCGTCGAGGGCATTCTGCGCGTTGCGCAATGATGTCAGTGCCTGGCGCAGCTGTGCGGCCGCCTCGTCGCCTCCGGGCAGCGGTTGCATCTCCCGTGCGAGATTCTCGGCGGCAGACCAGGTCTGTTCGTTGAGCGGTGCTTCCGGCAGGAAGCGGCGCAGGCTCGTGAGTTTGCTCAATAGCTCGAGGCGTTGCCAACCCGTTTCGAGTGCCGACACCTTGACACCGGCGCGCTTGAACTCGGTTTCGACGTTGTCGAGCAGCACGACCGCTTCGGCACGATCCTCCCTGTCGAGCGCTTTGGCGAAATCCTGTAGCAGGTTGGCAGCACTGAGGCCGGCCAGTGCGTGCGTGTTGAAGCCGTCCTGATTGAGCACCTGTAGGTACAACTGTCGCGCATTGTGCTGATGTTCAATGTCGAACGCAGCGCTTTCGAATTCGGCCGTCGCACGTGCCAGCAGTGATGGCACGTCGTCGGGCAACGTGACGCTGTCATCTCCCTGGGTGAACCAGTAGATGGCTCCTCCTGCGGCGCCCAAGGCGAGCACGGCGGCAACCAGGAGCGCTAAACCGGTGCGACGTTTCCGCGGGGCGCTGCCGGCGCCGATGCTCGTCGGCTGCGGTGCGTCGTCGAGGTTCTGCAGCCAGTCGGCTATTGACTGTGGTCGTGCCGCCGGGTCGAGCTGCAGGCCTGTGTCCAGTGTCTGCAGGAACGCTTCGGAATAGATGCCACTGCCTTTGATGTGGGCGGGCGTCAACGGGTCGGTCAGCGTCAGGCGAATTTCACCGGAGCGTTTGAGGGCATCGACAGGTCGGATGCCGAACGCCACACGGTACAGCGTGGCAGCGAATGCATAGATGTCGGTATAGGGTCCTTGTGTGGTGCCTTCGTACTGCTCTATCGGACTGTATCCCTGCTTGAATATCGCAGTCGGCGTGTGCCCACGTTCGGCTTCGGTTCGCTCCGCCCCGTGCATGCGCATCTCGTAGCGCGCCGATCCGAAATCGATCAACACGGGCGAATCGTCTTCTTCGCGCAGCAGGATGTTGTCGGGGCTGATGTCGCGGTGATAAAGGCCGTGCTGGTGGATGAGGTTCAGCGCATCAAGCAGCTGGTAGATCAGATGGCGCATCTCGCCTTCGGAAAACTTCCTGCCGGCATCGAGTTCGTCCTGGACGCTGTGCCCGCGCACATAGTCCATGACCATGTAGGCCGTGTCGTTGGCTTCGAAGAAGTCGACCACGGAGACGATGTTGGGATGCTGGAACTGGCGCAGCAGGCGGGCTTCATCGAGGAAGCGGTGCAGCCCCCATGAATAGATCTTGCCGTGCTGTTCGGAGATGGCATGCACGCGCGACGATTCATCGCGGACGGCGGCGCCTTCAGGCAGGTACTCCTTGATCGCCACCCACATGTCTTCGAGGTAGCGATGCTTGGCGAGGTAGGTGATGCCGAAACCGCCGGCACCGAGCTTTTCCTCGATGACATAGCGTCCCTGCAGCACATAGCCGTTCGGCAGGGCATTTCCGAGAAATGGGCCGCCGCCGCCTCCGCTGTGGGGGGTCAAAACGACAGTTTTGTCCTGTGATATGTCCATACTGGCTCTCAGGCCCCAGCGGCTGCGGCAGGCCGTGATCCGCAGTGTCCGTGTGCGCTGAACCTGTGGCGTACCCGTTTCAACACAAGCATGCCATGTTACGCGAACCCTGGGGGGTGCCGATTGGCGTGATTTTCCCTAAAGTTTATCCTACGCAAAGAAACTAACCTCCTGGGGCGACGGCATGGCCGTCGTGAATGCCTGCTGATGCTCCGGCGATCGATCCCTCGGCTGTCTCTCTCCCGTCTGCCGCCACGTCGTGCGCTATGGAATCTGCAGCTATCGGTCCTGTGTGCATTGTTGCTCGGCGGTTGTAGTACGCGTCCGCTGATGACGGGGGCGCTACTCGGCGAGGACGACGATTTCGCCGTCGTGATGGCCGGGGAAGGCGAGACTTACGCCAGACTTGCGCAGGCGTTCTACGGCGATGCGCAACTCGCATGGCGTATCGAGGATGCCAATCCGGGCCGTGCGCTCAACGTCGGTGACGAGGTAGTGATTCCCAAACGCGAGAACAACCGCATCGGCGTGTGGGCCGACGGATATCAGACTGTGCCGATCCTTTCGTACCACCGCTTCGGTGACAACAAAGGGCGCATCTCGGTGACCCGCGAGCAGTTCGAACAGCAGATGGACTACCTCGCAGACAACGGCTTTCACGTCGTTTCGCTGGCCGATGCGGCAGCGTTTCTGCGTGGTGAAAAGGCGCTGCCGCGCAAGTCCGTGGTGTTGACCATCGATGACGGTTACCAGTCGGTGTATCAGATCGCGTTCCCGGTACTGGCCGCACATGGATACCCTGCGACCGTCTTCATCTACTCCGACTATATCGGCAGGGGAGGACTGACGTGGCCGCAGATGAAGGAGATGGTCGAGTCGGGGCTGATATCGTTTCAGCCGCATTCGCAGAGCCACGCCGATCTGACGGTGCGACAGCCCGACGAGCGCGTCGACGATTATTTGCGACGCCTTGCCGGCGAGGTCGAGAATCCCGGCCGCGTGTTGAACAAGCGCCTTCCGGAACCGGTGTTTGGATACGCCTATCCCTACGGTGCGGTGAATCGTCCCGTCGTCGATCAATTGCAACGCAACGGGTACCAGCTCGGCGCGACGGTGAAGCGCGGTGCCAACCCGGCGTTCGCGTTTCCGTACGATCTCAAGCGAACGATGATCTACAAGGCTGACACCCTCGACGATTTCGCTGCCGCCCTGATCAACTTTCAGCACGAATGAGTGGCGTGCGTTCGATAGGGTGGGCGGCCTTGGGATGCGCTGTGCTGGTTTCGCTTGGCGCGTGTCAGAGCGCGCCGACGCAGCTCGGACAATCGTTCGCGGTATCGGCGGCACGCGATCGCTTCGCCGCGGCTCATCGTGAACAGGCTGTACATTTCGAGCGCCAGGGGGCGCTGGCCGATGCACGGCGTGAATGGCAGATCGTGAATGCCTTGGCACCCGGGCGCGTCGATGTCGTCGACACGCTGTCGCGGCTCGATGCCGAAATCGGGCGCCAGTACGCAGAACACCTCGCAGCGGCGAAACGTGCACGGGCCAAGGGACGAGATCAGGCCGCGCGCAGCGAACTGCTGCGGGCAGTGGCCTTGCGGCCCGACAGCGATGAGGCCGTCGATGAACTGCGTGCGGTCGAGGCGAAGATCGCCTATGCGAGGCTCGATGCACAACCGCGTGTGGCACGCGGTGCCGTGAGCGAGGTGGATGTCTACACCGCCGCACAGCCGGCCGTCCGCGATGCGCCGTCGGCCAAGCCGACCGACACGCCGCGCGTTGCCGGTGCCAAAGCCACGCGCGCCGCGACGACCGATTCTGCCGCGAGTATCGATGCCCGCATACAGCAGGGTACGACGGCGCTCAGCAACAAGGACTATGCGGCCGCGCTCGCGATCTTCACGCAGTTGGAAAAGAGTGCCGGCGGCGCACGCCCGGAGATCAAGCGCTACGTCGCGCGTGCGCACCGGGGTATCGCCGACACGCATTACGAACGCGGTGTCAGCGCGTTTCGCAGCGGTGAATACGAGCAGGCGGTCGCGGAATTCAAGACGGCGCTGGCCCATGCGCCGGATCATCACAAGGCGCGCTTCTATCTATCCAGCGCCGAGTCGTTGCGCAAGCCGTGACTGTGGGCGGTTGCCGCCACGCGAGCACCGCCTCGCTGCCGTAAAACTGCTAAGAACCATGCACGAGTAGAGACGTTCAGTGAGCCTGGACGATCGAGGTGCAACGCTGCATGGGCCCATCTGCGCTGCAACCCACGCGCGGGAACCCTGTCCCCGCCAACCGCGTTACGGCTCGCGCGTGGTCCTCGCATATGCCATGTCCACTGCGCCTCGTCGGGTCGAATGGGACGTGCCATCGCTGGCGCGTGCGCAAAGCGCACAGGCCCTAGCGTGACAGGCGGCTGCGCGACAGCTGTGCGGGGATATTGCGTGGGTCGATCGTGAGGATCTTTTCCCACGTCGCGAGCGCCTCGTTGACGTCGCCGGCGAGTTCGGACGCGTAGGCTTTCTCCTCGAGATCCGCGACCAGCGCTGCACGCACGCGTGCGATATCGTCGTCGATGCCGGCTTGTTCCGGGTCGGCCTCGCGTGCCTGCTGCAGTCCGCGATAGGCCGCCTCGAGTTCACCGCCTTGTTCCTGAGCAAGCGCAGCGCTGCGCATCTGCTCCGCGTCAGGTGCTGCGGCGGACGGCGGCTCGACCGGTGGTGGTTCGACACGGGGCACGGGTGGTGCGGTGACGGGCACCGCCGCGCTGGGAGATTCGTCACCAGGGATCTTGATGCGCTGGCCGGCGACGAGGTTTGCCGGCACCGGGATGTCGTTGTAGCGCGCCAGGATCACGAACTCGAGGCTGTCACCGATGCGCTCGCCGGCGATCTTGGACAACGTTTCGCTGGGCTGCACCGTGTACCAGTAATAGCGCGCGCCAAGATACTCGATGGGGTCGGCATCGAGTTGACGGATCAGGCTGGCTGAGCGCCGCGAGTGCGGATTCTCGGCCAGTGCGCAATCGAGCAAGCGACGTGCTTCGATTGATTCCCCGCGGTCGAGCATCTCGATCGCCTCGCGCTCGAGTTCACGCGCCGACAGGGACGGGCAGGGTTCGGGCGCTTCCACCGCTTGCTGCGGCTGCTGATCGGTCGGCGCTTGCTGGCTGGTGGACAGGGTTGTCTGACACGCAGCGAGTAGCAGGCCGCCTGCAATGGCGAGCGCGGCATGCACAACAACGTGGATGCGGTTGGGTCTGTCGATGCTGCCCATACGTGTACTCGACCTCCGTAGGCGAGCCGAATCTCGTCTATCCCTATGCTGCCAATAGTACGTGCGATTGCAGCGCGCGTCAGTATTCCACGGGCGGCCGGCATGCGTTGTGATGCTGTGCCTGTTCGACATGTCCGACGGACTGCGTGTTGCGATGTCACTGCGGCCGCGCCGCACTGTACACACCGCATGGCATGGCATGGCATGGGTGGGTACGGCGGTTTCCGGCTTGTTCCGATGTTCGGCGATGGCCGCGTGGCCTGACGTCGATACGGCCGGCGTCGTGATCGTCAGCGCGTCGCGACTGCCGGTGTCCGGGACATGAACGGCTATCGGTCGGCGCCATCCTGCGCCATGCTCGCACTTGAGCAACGCGCTTGTAGAAGCCAGGGGGACCATCCGCGCGAACGGCGGCATGGCAGTATCCATGGTCGCGCATAAGAATTGACTAATATTCTGTCGCCGGGTTAGAATTCCCGCGCTTTTTTCAGCGCATCAGCCGCCGAACGTCGCCGCCC
>JAGRHA010000189.1 GCA_020445205.1 Gammaproteobacteria bacterium | reverse complement strand
TCATCACTGCGCACGGCGCCACGCAGGCGCGCCGCGATCGCACGCAACAACTCGTCGCCGGCACGGCGCGCCATCAGGCCACCGATCGATTCCGACCAGTTGATGTGGAAGATCATCAGCGCGGCCGCGCGCAGCCCGGACCGATTGCGCGAATCGAGCTCGCGCAGACGCTGCTCGAGCATATAGTGATTGGGCAGGTCGGTCGTCGCATGGTGCAACGTCTGGTGCTGCATACGGACCGTCAACGATGCATTGATCCGGCGTTCGCGCAGCAGCGACCACATGCCGGACAGTGGGAAGGCGGCAACCAATGGCGCGATCGCGGCGGCGGGTGCAAACCACAGGTGACCAAGCGCCAGCAGCATGGCACTGAAGCCGACGATCGCAAGGACCGTGGCGAACAGCAGCAGGACTGCGAGCGGGAAGCCCGTCGATACCATGACCACAGCACCGATCGCCGCCAACAGCATGGTCAGCAGCATCTGTCGCGGCGCGGCAAGGTCACGCACCAGCCCCCCCTGCAACAGGCCGCTGAGGATGTGCGCATTGAGCACCACGCCAGGCATGCGTTCACGGTCGAACGACGCGGGCGTTGACACGACGTCGCCGAGACCGGCCGCGGTCGAGCCGACCAGGACGAAGCGGTCCCGCACCCGTTCCGCGACCGCGGGGTCGTTGAGCAACCGGTATACCGGGATCTGTTCAACGGCCGCGGGATCGCGGTCGAACGGTATGTAGTATCGACCATATCGACGCCAGCCTTCGCCGGTTGTGCCGGGCCCCGGCACACCGGCATCGGCGGGCGTCACACCGCCTACCTCGAGTACCGCCAACGCAAACGCCCGCCAATGCGGGGTGGCAACGCCGGCATGGGTGTAGAAGCTGCGGCACAGACCATCGGCGTCGATCTCGATATCGACATGCCCGAGCGCAGCCGCGGCCGATGCCAGGCGCGGCAACGGCAGGATCTCGCTGATCAGGCCGGGTTCGGCCGAACGACCGGGAGCGACGGCAAGCACCGTGTGTGCGTTGCGCCGCAGCGCGGCGGCCAGCGCGAGATCGGCAGCGCTATCGTCGAGCTGCGGCTCGGCGAACAATATGTCCAGGCCCACCGCCCTGGCCTGATGTTGTGTCAGGCGGTCGAGCAGATCTGCCTGCAGTTGTCGGCTCCACGGCCAGCGTCCCAGATGCTGCAGACTGGCGTCGTCGACCGCCACCACGAGTACCTGCGGGCTGGTCGGCTTCTCACGCAATTGATGCACAACATCGAACAACAGGGTGTCGACACGCCGCAGTGTCGCACTCTGATCCAGCGCGAGCGCGGCGATCACGACCGCCGCAACGAGTATTGCGCGGATGATCCGGTCGCCGACGACGTGCTCCATACGCGCCCCTACAACAACAGCACGCCGAGGATGCCGAGGACTGGCACGACCCACGCCGTGGGATCGGGCAGCGGATCGATGCGCTGCACTGCGCCCCAAGATCCCGCGTAGCCGTCTGCCTCGATCACCCGTACGCGCAGAAAGCGCACTTGACCGCTGACCGCATCGAACGCCATGCGCGGTGCATCCACGACGCGATCGTCCTCGACGTGCTCGAACGCCAGGTCGTCCGCGATCTGTACCTGGTAGCGAGCGCCGCCGCCGACATCGCGCCACGACGCAACGACCCCGTCGGCGTCACCGCTGACATCGGCGGCCACGGTCTCCGGCTGCGGCTTCGATACCCAATGCCGGACATCGCTGGGCGGCCCCACCTCGCCGTCGGCAGCGATACTGCTGATGCGCCAGTAATAGTCACCCGGCTGCTCGGCAGCCGCGGCACGCAAATGCGGTTCGGTGAGGTCCTCGACCATGAGCGTGCCGTCGAACGCGGGCGACGTCGCCACCTCGAGCCGGTAGCGCGCGGCGTCAGCCGAGGCCGACCAGCGCAGCTCAGCGATTGTCCCGCGCAAGACCGCGCCGTCGACGGGCTGTAGAGGCACCGGGGCGCGTGGACGCGTGTCGAAGTCGACGTCGAGGACACGATCAAACCCCTCGATGCCGTCGGCATCGATCGCACGCACGGCGATGCGATAGCGGCCGTCAGGCAGATCGGGCAGCGTCGCGCGGTCGCGTTGCACGACGCGCTCCCAGGCCCTTACGCGCGACGACTCGGCGCTGCCGATCTCAATGCGGTAGGCGGCTGCGCCGGGCACCGGCTCCCAAACCAAGGCCTGATTCAGCAAGCGCACGGGGTTTGGCACCGGCAACACGCGCGGCGCGGACAGCAATGCTCGCGGCGCCGCCGGTGCCGTGTCGGTGGCCACCGTGGTGCCGAATCCGCGCCGCAGCAGTTGCGACTCCCCGGCGCCACTGACCAGTACCCGGCCGCCAGTGACTTCGAACACGGTACCACCGTCGCCCGCCACGGCCGCACGATAGTCCGTGCCGCGCACGGCGCTGACGGCCGATGGCGTGTGGATCTCGAAGCGTGATCCCGGCCCTGTCGCTGGCGTCACCTGGGTTTCGATACGCCCGCCCTGCAGGCGCAAGCGCGAATCGACCATGCCGGTATCGCCATGTGCCGACAGGTGGTCGAAGCGCATTTCACCGTTCTGATGCAGGGTCGTGGTCGTGTGATCGGCGAAACGCACTGCCGCACGGGCGTCGGCACCCGTGATCAGCGTGTCACCGAGGCCCACCTGCGTGCCCGCCGGCGGGTCGACCACGCGGGAACCGTCGGCACGGATCAATTCGACCCTTCCCACGGTCTCGGCCAGCGTCGCCGTCACCGGGTTGCTGCGGATCCACTGCATCGGCACGCGGATACGCGTACCCGGAGGCATATGGCGCGGCCGCTCGACGTTGTTGATACGCCGTAACGCCTCGTAGCGTAGTGGTGAATCGAGATACCGGGAACTGAAATCCCAGAGATTGTCGCCATCGACGAAGGAGTAGACCCATTCGGCCGCCGCTGCGGCAGTGGTCGCCAGCATGGCCGCAACCAGGAACAGGGCCGCCAGCCGTCCGCCGGGCCGCCGCATCGAGACTCGCTGCTTCATGTTATCCGTAACGCGGTCGCGCGGTTCGGGGTGACCGCCAACCGCCTTCCCCCTTTCGTGACATCGCCAGCGCACACGCTCGCTGCCGTCACTGGATAAATATAACGGCAATCGCCGAACCCGTTGCGCCGGCGGCACATCGGCGGCGCGGCATTCCTATTCCCAAGCGCTTGCGGCAACCTCTAACGCTTGATATCTTTCCGCTTTTGCTGCGCCACCAGCGCAGACAAGGCGGGGCGGTCCACGTACACCTGGGCTGCCTTTTTGTTTTCTATCTCGGCGCGGATACCGAAATCCCTTCTCGATCGCTGGAATCTGCGCCTCGTTTCCGAAGGCGGGTTTGGATTCGATGAATCACTCCCTGATGAGCACGTACAAACGCCTTCCTGTGACGTTCGTCCGCGGCGAAGGCGCACAGGTGTGGGACACCGAGGGCAAGTGCTACCTCGATGCCCTGAGCGGCATCGCCGTGACCGGCCTCGGCCACGCGCACCCGGCCGTGACCGAAGCGATATGCGAGCAGGCCAAGCGCCTGCTGCACACCTCGAACCTGTACGGCATCACGGCGCAGGAGCAGCTTGGCGATGCCGTGACCGAGCTCGCCGGCATGGACAGGGTGTTTTTCGGCAATTCCGGCGCCGAAGCCAACGAAGCGGCGATCAAGCTCGCGCGGCTCTACGGCCAGCGCAAGGGAATCAGATCGCCGTCCATCGTGGTCATGGAAAACAGCTTCCACGGTCGCACGCTGGCGACCCTGAGTGCGACGGGCAACCGCAAGGTGCAGGCCGGCTTCGAACCCCTGGTACAGGGATTCGTCAGGGTGCCGTACGGAGACCTCGATGCAATCAAGGTTGCGGCCGAGCACCAACAGGACATCGTCGCGGTGCTCGTCGAACCGATCCAGGGCGAAGGCGGCATCAATATTCCGCCGCCCGGATACATTGCCGGTATACGTGCACTGTGTGACAGCAGAGGCTGGCTCATGATGCTCGACGAGATCCAGACCGGCATGGGACGCACAGGCAAGCCATTCGCGTTCCAGCATCACGACATCACACCCGACGTGATGACGCTGGCGAAAGCGCTCGGCAACGGCGTGCCGATCGGCGCCTGTCTGGCACATGGCGAGGCCGCGGAACTGTTCGCACCCGGCAACCATGGCTCCACGTTCGGCGGCAACCCGCTGGCCTGCTCGGCCGCGCTGGCCGTCTGCAACACCTTGCGCAGCGAACGTCTGTGGGAACAGGCCGCGACGCGTGGCGCCGCGTTGCGCGACGCGCTGGCACAACGCCTGGCCGATGTTCCGGCCGTGACCCAAGTGCGCGGACAGGGTCTCATGATCGGTATCCAGTTCGACCGCCCCTGCGCCGAGCTCGTTGGAGCCGCGCTGGCAGCCGGCCTGCTGATCAATGTCACGGCGGAATCGGTCGTGCGCCTGCTGCCGCCCCTGATCTTCAGCGACGAGCAGATCGCGCAGCTCGTCGATGGTCTCGACGGGATCATCCGCGCGTTCGTCGCGCAGACCTGAGCTCACTGACAAACGAGGTGCCAGCATGAGCGATCCGGTTTCGGTGCGCCACTTCCTCTCACTGATGGACTTGAGCCCGGACGAGCTGCGTGCATTGATCGCACGTGCCGCCGAACTGAAACGCCTGCAGCGTGCGGGTACGCCGCATGCCTCGCTACAGGGCAAGGTGCTGGCGATGATCTTCGAAAAGAGCTCGACGCGCACACGCGTGTCGTTCGAAGCTGGCATGATCCAGCTCGGCGGTGCATCGATGTTCCTGTCGCCGCGTGATACCCAGCTCGGCCGCGGCGAGCCGATCGAGGACACGGCACGCGTGCTGTCGCGCATGGTCGACTGCATCATGATCCGCACCTTCGATCATGCCGACCTCGAAACGTTCGCGCGCCATTCGCGCGTGCCCGTGATCAACGGTCTCACCGACATGTGCCACCCGTGCCAGTTGCTGGCCGATATGCAGACCTACTTCGAGCACCGCGGCGACATCGCCGGCAAGACGGTCGCTTGGGTCGGTGACGGCAACAACATGTGTCACTCGTATATCTCGGCGGCCAAGCAGTTCGATTTTTCCCTGCGTATCGCCTGCCCTGAAGGTTTCGACCCGGATGCCCAGGTCCTGGCATTGGCGGCCGACCGCTGTGACGTCATGCGTGACCCGCGAGCCGCCGTCGATGGCGTCGACCTGGTCGTGACCGATACCTGGATCAGCATGGGTCAGGAAGACGAAAAAGCCCGTCGCGAAAGGGCTTTTGCCGGCTACATGGTCGACGGCTCGATGATGGCGCGTGCGCACGCCGATGCCCTGTTCCTGCACTGCCTGCCCGCCTACCGCGGCAAAGAAGTGGCTGCCGACGTCCTCGATGCGCCTGACAGCGTGGTCTGGGACGAAGCCGAAAACCGAATGCACGCACAAAAAGCGCTGCTTGAATTCCTGATCGGCTGATAAGCTCGACGCGTCAACTGCCAGGCTGCCCGTCGCCACGATGCCGCTACTCAAAGTCGAAAACATCAGCGCCGGCTACGACGGCGAACGCGTGATCCACGCGTTGTCGTTCCACGTCAACCGTGGCGAGATCATCAGCCTGCTGGGGCCGAGCGGTTGCGGCAAGACCACGGCGCTGCGCGCCATTGCGGGTTTCGAACCGATCATCGAGGGCCAGATCACCATCGACCAGAAGCCGGTCTCGACGCCGACCAGTACGGTGCCGCCCGAGCATCGATCCATCGGCATGGTGTTCCAGGACTACGCGCTGTTCCCCCACCTCACCGTGGCCGACAACATCGCGTTCGGATTGCGTCGGAAATCGGCCGTCGACCGGCGCGTGCAGGTCGACCACCTGCTCGACGCGACAGGCCTGGGTGGCATGGGGCAGCGCTTTCCGCACGAACTCTCGGGCGGACAACAACAGCGCGTCGCACTCGCGCGCGCGCTGGCGCCGCGGCCGACGATGCTGCTCATGGACGAACCGTTTTCGAATCTCGATGTCGAGCTGCGCGAGCGCCTGAGTGTCGAGGTGCGTGACCTGCTGAAATCGGAAGGCATCAGCGGCATCCTGGTCACCCACGACCAGCACGAAGCGTTTGCGGTGTCCGACAAGATCGGCGTGATGCGCGACGGCACGATCCTGCAGTGGGACACGCCGTTCAACCTGTACCACGAACCCAACCACCGGTTCGTCGCCGATTTCATCGGTCAGGGTCGCTTCATCCCCGGCGTGGTCCGCACACCGGAGACATTCGACACCGAACTCGGGCCGCTGCACGGCAACCGTTCCTGCACGCAGTCGGTCGGCAACCAGGTCGAGATCCTGGTCCGCCCCGACGACATCGTCCCCGACACCGATGGCGACATCGTCGCCACGGTGCGCGACAAGGCCTTCAAAGGCGCCGAAACCTTGTATACGCTCGAACTGCCGACGGGAACACGCCTGTTATCCTTGTTCCCCAGTCACCATGATCACCACCTGGGTGACAGCGTCCGCGTACGCGTCGACGCCGAGCACCTGATATGTTTCCCGCGCGGCGAATCACCGTGCAACAGCAGTACGGAATCGAACCAGTGAAAAAGATCGCGATTGTTCTCCTGATCCTGTGCAGCGGATCCGCCTGGGCGAAATCCGCCTACGTCACGGACCAGGTCGAAATCACGCTACGTACCGGCGCATCGACCAGCCACCGCATTGTGCGCATGCTGCCGACCGGCGAGAAACTCACCGTGCTGAGCACCGATGCGCAATCGGGTTATTCCAAGATCCGCACGGCCAGTGGCGTCGAAGGATTCGTGCTCAGCCGCCAGCTCGTCGACGAGCCGGTCGCGCGCGATCGCCTGGCCGCCGCCGAGGCCGAGGTGGCAGCACTCAAGGCCGCGCCGGGTGAGTTGCGCAGTCGCTTGACCCAGCTCACCGAACAACACGCAGCGCTGACCAAGGAAAACGAGGAACTCAAACAGGCCAAGAGTCTCGTCGACCAGGAATACGCGGCATTGCAGCGCACGGCCAACAACGCGGTGCGTATCGCCAACGAACGCAATGAACTGCGCAAACAAGTCGCCGAGCTCACGCGCGAGATCGAAGACGTCAAACAGCAGAATCGCGAACTCGAGAACAAGACCGCACAGAACTGGTTCCTGATCGGCGCCGGTGTCGTGGTCGGCGGCATCCTGCTGGGCCTGATCCTGCCCCACCTGCGCGTGCGTCGGCGCAAGAGCTCCTGGGGATCGCTGTAGCACGTGGCTGCGTGGCGGCGCGAAACCCGGCGCCGGCCGACGATTCGCCGCATCCCGGCGCCAACGCACCGTTTGGCACACGATCGTGTGCGATGTGCGATACGTCGTCGCTGAGCATGTTCAGCTGACAACGTATCGCGTCATGCGTTCGATCTGACCTTCGCTGATACCGACCATGGGCCCGTCACCGGCCACCGCGGTGCGGTTGCCGGGATAGAGTGTGCGCATCCGACCTGCCCAGTCATAGACGACACGTGGCGTGGCGCTCGCGACATGGGCGGGTGCCACGATCGCACCGACCTCGACATGATGGCTGTCGATCGCCGGCGGCATCGCCGAGCTCGCAAGCAGGCCGAGATACAGAGTTTCGATGATCGGATGAGCCATGGTCGCGTCCCCGTGCCGTGTGCGGGCCGGCCACCTTTGGCGGGCCTCAGCGCCGTTGTGGCAGCGCTCTCGACTCAAGCCTAGACGCCACACGAGCACCCGCTACGGGGTGTTCGGCGCAGCGTGACGGCGGCCGGATACGTGTTGCGGACACAGTCACAAACACCTTGATTTCGGGAGAAAAGTTCGTCGAAAACTGCGAAACCGTTCTGCCACGAACGGATGCATTCAACGCAGTACGCGCAGCACCTTGCGGATCAGGTCGGGTGGCTTGAACGGCTTCGCGAGATAGTCGCTCACACCGGCTTCGATGGCGCGTTCGACGTGGTCGCGATCGGCGTTGGCCGTGAGCATGATGAACGGCAGCCGGGCCATTGCGGCGTCGGCACGGACGTGCCGCAGGAACGCGAGGCCGTTCATGTTCGGCATGTCCCAGTCGCAGATGACCAGGTCGATGCGGCCCTTGGCGAGCAGTTCGACGGCCTTCTCGCCGTCTGCCGCCTCGACGATGTCGACAATGCCGTTATCGCGCAGCACCGACTTGATCATCATGCGCATCGACGACATGTCGTCGACGACGAGGGTCTTGAGTTTGGCGAGGTTCATGGCGTGTGCGCTTGCGCCTTCATGTCCGGCCGCGTCCACCGCGACACGGCATGGCGCATCGGCGGCGATGATCCGCGGCAGCCATCGACTGCCACGGTATCGGTGCGATCCGCCTGCGATCAGTCCTGCAGCTGCGACAGATCACGCACAGCACCGCGTGCCGCCGACGTGGTCAGTGCAGCATAGGCCCGCAACGCCTGCGACACCGCCCGCTGGCGATTGACCGGCTTCCACGCATGCTCGCCGCGGGCCTTCATGGCCAGACGGCGTTCGGTGAGCACGTCATCGCTTACCGCGACCTGGATGGTGCGGTTCGGGATATCGATCTCGATGATGTCGCCTTCTTCGACCAGGCCGATGTTGCCGCCTTCGGCGGCTTCGGGTGAACAGTGACCGATCGACAATCCCGAGGTGCCGCCCGAGAAGCGGCCGTCCGTGATGAGCGCACAGGCTTTGCCGAGACCTTTGGACTTCAGGTAGCTCGTCGGGTACAGCATCTCCTGCATCCCCGGCCCGCCCTTGGGGCCTTCATAGCGGATCAGTACCACATCGCCGGCTTGCACCGCGTCGCCGAGGATGCCTTCGACGGCGGCGTCCTGGCTCTCGAAAATGCGCGCCGGACCGGAGAATTTGAGGATCGATTCGTCGACGCCCGCGGTCTTGACGATGCAGCCCTGCTCGGCGAGGTTGCCGTAGAGCACGGCAAGACCACCGTCTTTCGAATAGGCATGCGCGATGTCACGGATGCAACCTTGCGCACGGTCGAGATCGAGATCGGGCCACTGGCTGTCCTGGCTGAACGCGACCTGGGTCGGGATGCCGCCGGGACCGGCGAGGTAACGCAGGCGCGCAGCCTCCTCCTGATCGCGGATCACGTCCCAACGATAAATCGCCTCGGCCATGGTCGGACTGTGCACGGTATGGCAGTCGCGATGGATCAGCCCACCGCGATCAAGCTCGGCGAGAATACCGATCACGCCGCCGGCGCGGTGCACGTCTTCCATGTGGTACTTCTGCGTCGCCGGCGCGACCTTGCACAGGTTCGGCACCTTGCGGCTCATGCGATCGATGTCGGCCATGGTGAAATTCACCTCGCCCTCGTGCGCCGCGGCCAGCAGATGCAGCACCGTGTTGGTCGAGCCGCCCATGGCAATGTCGAGCGCGATCGCGTTCTCGAACGCGTCGAACGTCGCGATGTTACGCGGCAGCACACTTTCATCGTCCTGTTCGTAGTAACGGCGCGCGAGGTCGACGACAAGGCGGCCAGCCTCGAGGAACAGATTCCTGCGCTCGGCGTGCGTTGCGAGCAGCGAGCCATTGCCGGGCAGCGACAGACCGAGCGCCTCGGTCAGGCAGTTCATCGAGTTGGCCGTGAACATGCCCGAACACGAGCCGCAGGTCGGACAGGCCGAGCGCTCGATGCTGGCGACGTCCTCGTCGCTCTCTTTCGGATCCGCGGCCGACACCATGGCATCGACGAGGTCGAGCTTGAGATCACCCTTGCCAGCCAGGCTGACCTTGCCGGCCTCCATCGGCCCACCCGACACGAACACGGTGGGGATGTTGAGGCGCAGTGCGGCCATGAGCATCCCGGGCGTGATCTTGTCGCAGTTCGAGATGCACACGAGCGCGTCGGCACAGTGGGCATTGACCATGTACTCGACGCTGTCGGCGATCAGGTCGCGCGAGGGCAGCGAGTACAGCATGCCGCC
>JAGRHA010000188.1 GCA_020445205.1 Gammaproteobacteria bacterium | reverse complement strand
GTGTGGTCTACGCAGTGTTGGGTAACAGGGGATGGTTCGCCAGCCCGTTTCACAATGCCTGAGCCGCCGGCATGGGGGCGGTTGGCGACAGTGCCAGCGCGATAAGTCCGGCCGTGGAGACCGGAACACCGCGCCGACCGTAGCTTCGAAGGCATCGCGGATCCGGCGTGCGGTACCTTCAGTGCTCGTCTGCTCATTGCCCTGCGACGCCGGCACGTGGGGGTGCAGATACCACCCCTCTGGCCGCAATTGGGGTAATGGAGCGGGATTCGACGCAGGGGCGCCGCGCGATCCCCGCTTGCATCCGGGGTCGTCGCAGCTGGCGAGGGCGTCAGCCTTCGAGCATGGTGCGGACTTCGGCGATCTCTTCTGCCGGACCTTCCATGTTGACGATCACGACCTCCGGCTCGACGCCGATCTTGGCAAACGCCGGAATATTCGACCAGTCGTCTTCGCAGCCCGTCTTGGCAGCGAGATTCTGCAACCGCGCGACGAGCACGATGTCGGCGTAGGTGGGTGCCGGACCCGGGTCGTAACTCAGGTCGTAGCACGCACTCGGAATGTTGGCCAGGGCCTCGGAGAAATTCCAGTGGTGAAGAATGCGCGAGCCGATTTCGGGTGCCAGATCGGCGATCAGGCTATCGATCATCTGCGGATCGGCCTCGAAACCGTAGCGCTCGTCGAGCTTGGTCAGAATCGGCAGTGCACCGATGTTGTGGATCAGGCCACCCAACATCGCCTGCTCGTTCTCCAGCTGCGACACGTTGCCGGCGAGGACGCGGCTGATCGCAGCGATCTGCAGACTGTCGTCCCACACCTGGCGGAACTGGTGATCGAGTGCGTCCGATGTCGCCTGGAAGATCTGCTTCATGGCCAGGCTGACGACCAGGCTACGCACCATCTTGAGGCCAAGGCGCGTGACGGCGTGGCGGATGGAGTCGATTTCATTCCGGCCGCGGTACAAGGGGCTGTTGGCCACTTGCAGCAGGCGCGCTGACAGCGCTGCGTCGTTCGCGACCATGCGCGCGATCGTCTCGGCATCCGTGCTGTCGCTTTCGACAGCGTCGCGGACTTGCAATGCCACTTCGGGAAGCGTCGGCAACTGGATTCGGTTCGATTCGATTTCCTCGCGGATCTCGTCGGCGAAATCGTGTGCCTGGGCGGTGTTCAGCATGATGTATCCAGGTTCTTGACGAATACCGGATTCAACGGTCTGCCGGGCAAAAACTTGAGGGCGATTCACGCCTCATCTGCGGCCGGAAACGCATAGGGCAGATCGAGCAACTCGACGACCGGACCACTGGCATCGACCAGGCGCACATCGTCGGCTTCGGCACTGCTGATCTGCAGCACGACGAGGGCTTCGTAACCGCCGTCCGGTGCCGTCGCCGAATCGACGACGCGCCCCGCGCCCTGGCCCGATTCACTGCTCGCCGAGTACAGCTCAGTGCCGGGTAGCGGGCGCTCTGCGCTGTCGATGCGGGCGCGATACATGCGCCGCTTGAGCTTGCCCAGGTACTGCATGCGTGCGACGACCTCCTGGCCTGTGTAGCAGCCCTTGGTGAAGCTGACGCCACCGATGAGCTGCAGGTTGGCCATTTGCGGCACGAATGCCTCGACCGTGTCCTCGAAGACAGTCGGGATACCGGCACGGATATCGAGCAGCGCCCAGAAATTCGGCTCCACACGCATGGCATCTTTGGCGCATTTCGACCAGACGGCCTGAGCGGCCGCGGCCGGTGCGATCACTTCGAAGCGCGGTCGGTCGCCCGGTAGACGCAACACGGTGATCCCGTCGTGGGTCAGCGTGGCCTTGGCTTCGGCGGGAGCAAACGGCAGCGACGCCTCGGCGCAGGTGCCGGCGATTCCGAAGCGCACCAACGTATCGCTGGCATCCTCCAGCGTGACCTTGGCGCGCAACACGAACATCTGCAGGCGTTTGAGGACAGCAGGCAGGCGCTCACGCGGCATCTGCAGCAACAGATCGTCACCGCGCTGCATGATCCAGAAACTCCCCAGCATGCGCCCCTTCGGGCTGCAGTAGCTGCTGAGCTGGGCCAATGTTTCCGTGACCAGGTTGACGTCGTTGGTCAATTGGCCCTGGAGGAAGCTGCGCACCTCGTTGCCGCTGGCGCGGATGAGACCGAGGTGCGACAGGTCGCACAGCGCACATTCCGGGTCGCTGACCGTGGCCTTGGGGGTGGAAGAAACGGTTTCCTGCCAGCTGTTCATGCGTTTGCCATCCGAATTGTCGTTTGCTCGTCGGGAGTTCAAAGGCGATATCATAAACACTCCTTCCGTCCGAATGATCGGTTTCAGCCAGGGAAATTGCGTGTCGTCTACGCCAATCCGTCCAGGCAGCCTGGTGCTGTACAAGATTCACCCCGCCATCGTCAGCAGCGTCGCCGACAAGATCGAGATCCAGCTCGCCGGCGGTAAATCCAAGCGTGTGCGCGACAAGGACGTCACGGTCCTGCACCCCGGGCCGCTCAACAGCCTGGGCATGCTCGACGCCGGAGCCGCAAATATCGACGAGGCCTGGGAGCTGCTCGAAGGCGAGTGCGTGGGGTTGGCCGAGCTGGCCGAGTTCCTGTACGGCGATTTTTCGCCGGCATCGGCCTGGGGGGCTTGGCAGGTACTCAACGATGGCTTGTACTTCGAAGGCGATCTCGCTGCCATCCGGCGGCGCAGCGAGGACGCTGTCGCGGCAGAGCGCCGGGCACGCGAGGAAAAGCGCGAGGCGGAGCGACAGGTGCTCGAGTTTCGCGCCCACGTCGAGGCCGGCGAACTCGACGACGACGACCGCAAACGCCTCGCCGAAGTCGAACGCGTCGCCCTCGGTACGGCCGACCACAGTCGCATCCTCGCCAGCTTTGGTGTGCCCGAGACCGCCGAGGCGGCGCATCGATTCCTGGTCCGCTGTGGATACTGGCACGAAGCGCACAATCCCTGGCCGCAGCGTGCCGGCGCGCGACTCGACGAGGTCGTCATCGGTGTGCCGGATCTGCCCGACGAGCCGCGGCGGGACCTGACGGGGCTTGCCGCCTGGGCGATCGACGATGCCGGCAACCAGGATCCCGACGACGCAATCAGCCTCGACGGCGACCGCCTGTGGGTGCACGTGGCGGACGTCGCCGCACTCGTGCGTGCCGGCGGACACATGGATGAGGCGGCGCGCGAACGCAGCGCCAATCTGTACCTGCCCGAGCGCATTCACACCATGTTGCCGGAGCCCGTCACGCATCGTCTGGGCCTCGGACTTGCAGAGGTCTCACCGGCATTGTCGTTCGGCTTTCGTTTCGACGGCGAGGCGGTGTCGGACATCGAGGTGACGCCGTCCTGGGTCCGGGTGCAACGCGCGACCTATGACGAGATCGATGCGCGCATGCACGAGGCCCCATTCGTCGACATCCGGCAAATCACCGATGGTTACCGCCGGCGCCGCCTGGCACGCGGCGCGGCGCGTATCGATCTGCCCGAAGTGTCGGTGCGTGTGGTCGAGGGTGAGGTGGTCATCCGACCGCTGCCGAAGCTCGACAGCCGTGACATGGTGACCGACGCCATGCTCATGGCCGGCGAGGCCGCCGCGCGTTTTGCGCAGGCCAGCGGTGTCCCGATCCCGTACGTGATGCAGCCGACACCTGACGAAGTCCGTCAGCCGCAGGGCATGGCCGAGATGTATGCCTACCGGCGGCTGTTCAAGCCGAGTCGTGCAGGACTCGAGCCGGAGCCGCATTTCGGCCTCGGTCTCGACATCTACGCCCGTGCGACGAGCCCGTTGCGCCGATACAGCGATCTGCTGGTGCACCAGCAGCTGCGCAACCACGTGCTCGGCAAGCCCGTGCTTTCGGCGGATGCGTTGCTCGAGCGCAGCGCGTCACTCGACGCTGCCGGTGCACTGATCCGTCGTGCAGAGCGAATGTCCAATCTGCACTGGAAGCTCGTCTATCTGCAGCGTCGGCCTGCGTGGCAGGGGCAGGGTGTCGTCGTCGCCCTCGAGGAACGCAAGACCGTGCTGATCGTCCCGGAACTGGCGCTGGAGACGCGGGTGCGTGCCTCGCCCGAGCATGTCTTGGATACGCAACTCAAACTGACGCTGCGCGAAATCGACCTGCCGGCGCAGACGGTGATCTTCGGCATGGCGGGCTGACCAAGCGGCGGTGCCCACCCGGGCCGGGGACGGACGCGTCCCGGGACCTGCGCGGCTAGAGAATTCGTAGCAAGTCCGTATACTTCGCGTTTTTCCGCAAGAGCAGATTTCTGGAGAGCCAGATGGTCGCGAAAGCCGGGCACGGGCCCAAGAATTCCGGCGTCAAAACGCCCTCGGAGGAGTTCAGCGCATACTGCGAGGCCGAGTTCGAGCGTCGCCTTAACTCGGGCGAGTCGTTCGACGAGGCGTCGTACCGCAAGGCCATGGCGATGGTGCTCGACCGTCTCGTGCGGCGTGAAGAGGAGGGTCGCCCGTGATCATCCATCGCATCCGCGCGCAGAACGTCCTCAAATACGCCGAGCTTTCGATCGATGTTGCTCCGACGGGACTGGTCGCGATCAGCGGTCAGAACGAATCGGGAAAAAGCAGCATCGGTGAAACCGTCTGCTTTGCACTCTTTGGCCGCACGTTTTCCATCACGCCCGACGAGATTGAAAAAGTGGTGCGCTGGGGTGAAAACCATTGCTCGGTGAGCCTCGAATTCGCCGTCGAGGACCAGGGCTACGTGTTGTCACGTTTTCTTGATCGCGACGGTAATCACAGCGCCAAGCTGGCGTTGGCCGAAGACCCGAACGAACCCATTGCACGCGGTGTGCAGGGCGTGGCCGATACGCTGTTCCCGATCCTCGGCTTCGAGTTCTCGGAGTTTGTCGAGTCGTTCTATCTCGCGCAGCGTGAGATCACCACGCCGCATCCGCACAGTCACGCGGTCAAGATCATGGCGGGTGTCGCACCGCTCGAAGACGTGCAGCGCTGCCTCAACAACGAAATCGCCGAACGTGAGGAACTGCTCGGCGAATTGCAGGCCGAATGGGACTCGGTCGATCAGGATGTGCAGGGCCTCGGTATCCAGGACGGGCGCATGCCGCGCCTCGAGGATGAACGCCACCAGACCGATGTGCAGATCCGCGAGATCGACGCACTGGTGGCTGAGATCGATGCCGGTGTCGCCACGTGCAACGAGAACACGTCGCGCATCTACAGTGCCGAGGGATCGAAGGGTCGTGCAGGTTTTCTGCGATTCATCGTGCTGTTGTTGGCATTGGCGGCCGCTGCCGTATGGGCACTCCTGACTTACGCGCCCGACCATCCGCAGGCCGAGGTCGCGCGCGGCCTGCTGGCGCAATACGTGCCGCAGTGGGGGCCCGAAAAGACGATTTGGATCGGCTACGTCGCGGCTGCCCTCGGCGTGCTGTTCCTGTTGCTGTGGATCCGTATCGCGGGCTTGCGCGGCCGCATCCGCGCATTGCGTGAAGAGTCGGCACAGTTTGGCAGCGTCCTCGAGCGCGCGCGCGCGATCGAGGTCGAGGAACGCAGCGTTGGGGACAGCGGCGGTGACCCCGATGATGAAGCGGGCGAGGCAGCTGTCGACGATGCGGAGTCGTCGTTCCCTGCGCGACCGGATGCCGATGAGTACCGCACGTTGCGTCGTCTGCTCGACAGTGGCGAGGCCACGGCGCGTATGGCGAAGGAATACGGCGAGCGTGAAGCGGGCTGGCTGCGCGCCGTTTCTTCTCAGCTGTCCGATCAACTGGTCGAACTCGACGAAGAGATCGACGAGGAGCAGGCACGTGTACAGGAGGCCATGGATCTCGCCGATGTCCTCAACGGCCTGACTGACAAGCGTGAAGAGCTTGCCGAACGCATCGCCGACCGCCATCGCGGGCTCGAGTTGCTCGACGGCGCGATCGCGCAGTTGTCGAGCGGTTTCAACCGCGACGTCAAAGATCTGGTTGGTCGCTTACTGCCGCTGTTCACCGATGGGCGTTACGAGCATCTGCAGATCGACGAAGGATTGAAAGTCCGCGTGTTCAGCAGCGAAAAACGCGATTTCATGGACCTCGACGAGGTCTCGAGCGGCACCCAGCGCCAGATCATGCTCGCGCTGAGGCTGGCCCTGTCGAAGAAGCTGCTGAGTCGCACGGTCAAGGGCAAGCAGTTCGCCTTCCTCGACGAACCGTTTGCCTTTTTCGATCAGGAGCGTACACGCAAGGCACTGCATGCACTCGCCGATCTCGGCGACGACATCAGCCAGGTGTGGATCGTCGCTCAGGACTTCCCCGAGCACTGCGAGGTCCGCTTCGACACCACGGTGTTCTGCGAGCGCGGCAGCGATACCCTAAAGGTCGAATCTTGATGTAGAATGCCGCGCTCGACCGGGTGGCGACGCCCGTCGAGCCAGCATCCGGCAACGCCGGGACGCTGCAGAATCGGGAGAGGTGGCTGAGCGGTTGAAAGCGCACGATTCGAAATCGTGTTTAGGTTAGCGCCTAACGAGGGTTCGAATCCCTCCCTCTCCGCCATTTCCTACCTATTTTCAATAGGTTATAAAGGCTTCCCATCCTCTGACCCATCCTTTCGCGCATGTTGCAGCGAAGTAGGGTCAAGCTCTGCCCGCTAATGGGTTAGCCTCAGTTTCTCCACCCAAGCAAAAGGACTTGCGCGATGCTGGTCGCCGGCCGCCGTGAAGGCGAATCCATCTTCATCGAAACCACCGACGGCGAGATTGTCGTCAGCCTAGAGCGCCTGCACGGCACCCAAACCCGTATCGGCAAACAAGCGCCAGAACAGGTCAAGGTGTTGCGAGAAGAGGTTGTGGGGCGTTCTGTCGCGGAACTTCGGTTGTCCAAGATAGCTACAGCGAAAATGCTTTAGCGTACTGTTCTGCAATATCATCCTGCTCCATACTCTAACGGCACAATCCGATAAATTTTTCTGAAGATGAAGTAAAAATTTATCGGAGTCGTTACTCCTACATCTCCGGGGAACCCTCCTTCTGGGAAAATTTCGAATTCCTGAATTCTATCCCAGCCCGCAGTATCAACGTATCTTATTTGTAGTGTGCAATTTCGCAGATCGCATCCGGGCTTCAGGGTAATCTTCTGCTCACCAAGAACACGGTCTTTGTCACCAAAAGCTTTTTGTTTAAGAAATGCATGTGGGCACTGTTTCCATATTCCATCCTCAGAGAAAGCCAAACTCACATGTGCCAATTCAAGAAAACTCTCGCCTGTATTGTGAACAAAGATTGTGACTTCAGAAACAACCTCCGAACCCAAGGTAAAAGCAATGACGTTTGTAAATCTAACGATGAAAATCGGCTGACCCTCGCGGTCTTCGTTTTCCTCAATTCTCGCTAGTTGCTTCTTGGCGAGTTCAGCACTGATGCGCTCGAGTTCGATCTGCACTTCAGAAGTGGCCCTAGTCCGCACAAGCGAGACATATGAAATTACAACGGCGATTATTGAGATCAATAAAGTCAGGAACTCGATATGCATAATTGTATTGCTTAAAGCCAAGTTAAATGGCTGCCGGTACTGAGCACCGTTTGCGCAATATTAATGGAACCACGCGCATAACGTTGCAGAGTGCCAGTCGGCTAAGCCGAAAATATAATCAGCACCTCGTTTACTACCGGAAGGCATATCGCCAATCACGAAACTCATGCTAGATCGGTACACTATTCACCAGTTACGACTGAAACGACTCCACCAACAATTGCCACCATCAACCCGATCCAGTACAAGTAGTGGTGTAGAAACTTGCGCCGCCAGTCTTCGCCTCTTACTCCAAGGTCCCTCCACCTATCGAGATCACCCCATTTCGCGAAGAGGTGATTCGCGACGAAGATACTCGCACTGGTTCCTGCTACTAGGTAAATCAGGATCATCGCGCCCAACCCATATCGATAGGCGTTACATGACTCAATATTCAATGCTTGACCGATCAAAGCAACACTTGCAGGGGTAACCAGATAAAGACCAATATGAAACTTTATGTAATCGTAAAGCAGATCTGACTGCTTAATCTCATGATCGGCCATGACACCTCCTGTATCCGTCCTCTGCTTACGGAGAGACAATGCGGCCGCAACGCATACCGCGACATGGAGCAATGCAAAACTAACCGACAATGCGAAGCGGCATTAATCCGAGACGGCTGCCATCATGGCGCCGGTCGGCATAAGACTGCACCATACATCGCTCATGTATCTTAGCCACGATATTGCCATGCAACAAAGCCAACCGCTCACCGAACTGGACATCCGCTTTCTGAGGGCTGGCGGATGGAAAGTCTATGACTTCTCGGGCAAGTACGTCGTCGCGGACTGGCCCGGGGCGCGAGGGCCTATCCAGCTTCAGCTACTCCCACCTGGCGAAATACTCCGGGTATGGATCAGGGGCAAGTCGCTGGATGACATGCTAGAAGAGGACTACGACTTCCCAGGACATCAACGCGAGAACAAGGGGCACCTATCCGGGGGTAAGCAAAGGCAACGCGATCGGTTATTCGGGAAAAGCGACGAGTTCTGGGAATGGTGGCACCGAAGTGGAAAACCCCACTACGGCAAAGACATCGAGTCCCAGGAAGAAGCCGACACCATGGAAAGGGAGTATCTGGACTCGCTCAGACTGCAAAGTCAGCTTCTGAACGACAGCGTGTTGTATGCAGCCATATCGGAGCTACGAAGCCCGGAGACACAGGAGAAGGTCAGAGGAATATTCCAGTCGCTGGCGCTCAAGTCCGCTAGCGAAAAGATCCGGGAACGTTCACAGCGATAGTGCCGAGCGCGCCAAATACGTGGACGCATGCACACAAGAAGATCGCGAAGCCACGCGCTTCGGTGTCTGCATTGCGACCTTTGCTGCCGATCGAGCGGTCAGAGGATCAATGTCAGGTTGCAGGGTACACCGGTCATTCGGGGCGACTGCTCACCAGTAGGTCGTCAGCCATTACTGCCAGTGAGAGGCTCGGATCGATGGGTCTGCTATGTGATCGAAACCAGCCGCAGCGCACCCAAGCATGGCCTCATTCGATTCCGGTTATTCCTCATCGAACAACTCCCGCTCCTTTAGCGATTCGGCGATGTTCTTCTCCGCATCCTGCTTGATGAGGTCGTAGAGCCTATAAGCGGGGGAGAAACGTGGGAGCGAATCGAGGATCGACTTTGCTTTTTCCAAGGCTTCCACGTCACGGGGAAACGGTTCGCCTGGCGTCCCCTGTTTTCCTCCACTTACGGCCGCGCAATACAGTGCGCTGGTGGCGGATTCGAGACACTTGCTGCCGTGCGACTTGGCTGCCGCGAGATAGCCGACGACAAAGGTCGGATTGTCCAAAGAGAAAGCGTGGTCG